>WTJD01000110.1 GCA_011524975.1 Lysobacterales bacterium | reverse complement strand
TTGTGTACCAGTTTCATCATCTGCTGCCTGAGTTCACCGCGCTCGAGAACGTGGCGATGCCACTGCTGATCAGAGGTGAGAGCGTGGCGCACGCCACGCAAAGCGCAGCGGATTTGCTGGATCGGGTGGGCCTGTCAGAAAGGCTCGACCACAAGCCGGGTGAATTATCGGGCGGAGAGCGACAGCGCGCTGCGGTGGCGCGCGCGCTGGTGGGGAATCCGGCCTGTTTGCTGGCGGATGAGCCCACGGGCAATCTTGATCAGCGGACCGCAGATCAGGTCTTTGAAATGCTGCTTGAACTGAATCGTGAGCTTGGCACCAGCCTGGTCATCGTAACGCATGACGTCATATTGGCCAGGCGAATGGAGCGGTGCCTGGAGCTCACCATGGGGAGATTGACCGATCTGAGCTGATCTGCCCAGGATCATGAAAGGGGGAAATCATTGCGTTGCCCGGGGGGTCATCGCCTGCTGTTGCTGTCTGCCGTGGCCGCCATGCTGCCATGGGCCTGGCCTGGCCGTCTGCCTTCCTGGCTGGCGTGGTCGGTTTGGCTGGCATGGCTGGCGGTTATTGCCGCCCGCCCGTTGCGTTTCTACGCGCTCCTCGCCTTGCCACTGTGTCTGACGCTCCTGTTCATCGAGTCCCGTTACCAGGGTAGGCTGCCGGCCGAGCTGGACGGTAAGGATTTAGTCGTGCAGGGCACCGTGCAGGGCCTGCCTGCGCAGCGGGCCGACATGATGGAGTTTCTGTTCCGGGTTGATCATCCCGAAAGCAGAGCGAAGGGCGTGCCAGAGTGGCTGCAGGTTCGTTGGTATCAGGCGGGCCAAACGGTCCGGGCGGGAGAGAAATGGTCATTGATGCTGGGGCTGAAGCCGCCCAGGAACCGGGTCAATTTTGTTGGACCTGACCCCGAAAAGCGATATTTCGCAATGGGTGTGGGCGCGCTCGCTACGGTCAAACGGGACCAGGCCGTGCGGCTTGCTCCGGCCGGCTCACTGAGCATAGACGGCTGGCGTGAGTCGATGCGAACCAAATTGCTGAATATTCTCAGTGAAGAGCCTGCTCTGCCTCAGATACTGGCTTTGTCATTGGCCGATCGAAGCCGGATGCCCGCGCCCGTCACGGAAACGTTCAGACAAACAGGCACCGGGCACCTGCTGGCTATTTCCGGGCTGCATATTGGCTTTGCGGCTTTGCTGGGGTATCGCCTGGGCAGTGGAATGGGCTGGGTGCTGGGTGGGGGTATTCGCACTCGGTCGGGGCTTTGGTCCCAATGGGTATGCGCGATGATACTTGCAGGAGGCTACGCCGCGCTGGCCGGTCTTGGTGTCAGCACTTTTCGGGCCCTGGTCATGTTGATGGTTGCTTCGGCACCGGTGCTGCTTCGGAGTCATTTCCATCCTGTGGCCGGCTGGGCCCTGGCGTTGTTCCTGGTGCTCCTTTTTGACCCTTCTGCGCCTTTGACCCCCGGCTTCTGGATGTCATTCGGGGCCGTGTTTGTTCTCATCGCCAGCTTTTCACCGCTGACCGGCCCTGCCGGGGCTGTAAGCACGCTGGCCAGAGCCCAGCTCTGTGTTTTTCTGGCCATGCTGCCGCTGGGCATGTATTGGTTTCAGTTTGCTTCTGTGCTGGGTCTGGTTGCCAACCTGTTTGCGATTCCGGCCGTCAGTCTGGTCATCGTTCCGTTGGTCCTGTCGGGCGCGGGACTGCTGATGGCCGGCTTCGATTCGCTGGCTGCGGGGCTGCTGCTGCCGGCCGCATGGGTGACAGACGGTTTGACCACGGGGCTTTCGTGGTTAGCGCTGCAGGGCACACACGCTTATATCTCGACCTTTCAGCCCGGGATGCCCGCGGTCGTCATCTCCACGGCGGCCTTGTTGGTCGTTCTGGGGCCCTGGGGGTTTCCCCTGCGTGGGATCGCGTTGATATTGGCCGTGAGCGCGCTACTGGGCGGTGGCGACAGGCCATCGGCACATGAACTGCAGTTTGACCTGCTTGATGTGGGGCAAGGCACGGCGGCTGCATTGCTGACCCATAAGAGCCTCACGCTGTACGATGCCGGCCCCGGGCATCCCGGCCAGTGGGACCTGGTCGGCTCCACGCTGCTGCCCCATATCGCCTCGACCGGCCGTTCTCGCCCCGACAATATCGTCATCAGCCATGGGGACCTGGACCATGCCGGTGGGTTGCCGGAGCTGATGAGCCGGTTTCCGCTGGCCCGAATCCTGGCCAATACAAGCTCCGGTTCGCATGCCCGTTCAAAGTGCACCACGCTCGACTCCTGGGCGGACGGGGCGGCCATATTCGAGGTATTGCATCCTTCTCCATTTTTGCCCTACCTGGGCAATAAGAGCTCTTGTGTCATCAGCGTAAGCGCCATGGGTGCTTCGATTTTGCTACCGGGTGACATTGGCGCGACGGTCGAATCCAGGCTCGTGCAGGATGGCCTGCCGCGCCACGATATTCTGCTGGCGCCGCATCACGGAAGCCGGACTTCATCCACGGGCTATTTCCTGGATGCCCTGCAGCCAGAGTGGGTTCTTATTCCGGCCGGCGCAGGCAATCGCTTTGGTTTTCCTCACCGTGAGACCCTCGAGCGCTACCGCAGCCGGGGTATCAAGGCGGTATCTGTTTCCGATTGCGGTGCGCTGCGCCTGCGCCTCAGGCGCGGTGAACAGCCCAGAATCGAGTCCGCCCGCGTTCGGCGGGACTCGGTATGGCGTTGGCCGGCCCCCGGTCATTGCCCCTGAGCCCTCTCTGCGCACGGTGTTGGGGCAGTGGTCCCTGTCGGGCCCGGCGGTTTTCAGGGAATCGGGCAAGCGGGGCGGGGCGGATAGGCGTGCCCCGGAGCATCGGGTATCATTCGACCCTGAACGCGCTCAAAGGAGTTGACCACGCATGCTGGAGATTATCCTGGCTGGCGGATGGCTCATGGCCCCCATCCTGCTTTGTTCGACCCTCGCGGTCGCCATCATCATCGAGAGATTCTGGTCGTTGAGGCGGCGCAGCGTGGTTCCCGAAGGCCTTGGGGACACCGTAAGAACCTGGGCGGCACACAATGAGCTGGACCTGGACCGCATCAATCAGATCCGTTCGGAATCCGCACTGGGCCGTGTCCTGGCGGCCGCGATCATCAACCGGCATCGCTCGCGTGAAATCATCAAAGAAGCGGTGGAGGATACAGGCCGGCATGTCGTCCACGAATTGGAGCGTTTCCTCAACACGCTGGGGACCATCGCGGGTATCGCACCGCTGCTTGGCCTGTTGGGCACGGTCATAGGTATGATCAGGGTTTTTTCCGCCATCATGCTGCATGGAGTGGGCAATGCGAATGAGTTGGCCGGGGGTATCTCAGAGGCCCTGATTACCACCGCCGCCGGCCTTACCGTGGCCATACCCAGTTACTTTTTCTACCGGTACTTCCAGGGGCTGGTGGCCGAGTATGTTGTGTCCATGGAAGAGCAGGCGATCGGTCTGATCGAGACCATCGATCGCGGGCACATGTCCGCGGCCGGGGAATCAGGGCACTGACGGGAGCCTTCGGTGAACCTCAAGCCCAGGGTCAAAGAAGATCCCGAGATCAATCTCACGTCGTTGATCGACGTCGTGTTCCTGTTGCTGATCTTCTTCATGGTGTCCACGACCTTCGAACGTCAGGCTGCGCTGCGTATTGATTTGCCTGAGGCAAGCACAGAGCCTGTGCCGATGGAGGATGTTCGACGGATGGAGTTGATCATCGACCCCCGGGGACGCATGTACCTGAACGATCGTCAACTGGTGGATAACCAGCCCGCAACGATTGAAGCAGCGCTGCTGGAGTTCGCCGGGGAGGAGCGGGATATTCCCATCATGTTGAGGGCCGATGCCATGACCCCGCACCACTTCGTCGTCACCGCCATGGATGTGACCGGTCGGCTGGGTTTCTCGCGGCTTTCGATCGTGACCGAACACCGACCTGAGCAGGGCCAATGACCACCCTGTCATCAGGCGCCACCCCTGGCGAAATCTATCGCCGGCTATGGCAGTACACCCGGCGATACTGGGTGATGTTCCTGGTGGGCATCATCGGCGTTAGCCTCGATGCCGCCATGCAGGCCGTTTTTATCAAATTTATCGAACCGTTGATTGATCGGGTGTTTGTCGAGAAAGACGCCGAATTCGGGCTTTACCTGGCGGGCGGGATAATCGGGGTGGTCATGCTCCGAATTACTGGACACTTCACCGGGGTCTACGGCATGGAGTGGACCGGCCGCAGAATCATTGCCGACCTCAGGGCAGAACTGTTTGACAGCTATTTGCGACTGCCCGCCACTTTTTTTGATCGTCACAGCGCCGGGCAGCTGATTTCGAAGTTGGCCTATAACAGCGAGCAAGTAGCCCAGGCCGCCACAAACGCGATCGTCTCCGCGCTGCGTGACATCATGCTGCTGGTCTACCTGCTGATCGTGATGCTGACCATCAACGTAAAGCTGACCGCCATCATGCTGGTGCTGACACCGGCCGTCGCCGTCGTGGTCACGCTGGTAAGTCGGCGATACCGCAAGATCAGCCGCAGAATCCAGGATTCCATGGGCGATGTGTCTCACGTCACGGAGGAGGCCGTCACAGGCCACCGGGTGGTCAAGGTTTTTGCCGGCCAGGACGCGGAGCGCGAGCGGTTTGGCCGCGTCAATGAGCGCACCCGACGCCTGCACCTGCGGATGATCGCGACGCACCTGATGAGTTCTTCCATGGTCCAGTTGGCGGCAGGGCTCGCCATGGTCATCCTCATGGTCATCGCGACCCGTCCGGCGATGCTGGATCAGATTTCCGCCGGTAACTTTACGGCCATTTTTTTCGCGATGGTGGCGACGATCCCGCCATTGAAACGCCTGACGGGCATCCAGACAGCCATCCAGCGGGGCATTGCGGCCGCCGACAGCCTGTTCATTGTCATTGATGATGAAAAGGAGCGAGATACCGGAGACCGCACGGTTGAGCGGGTCAGGGGCGAGCTTGAATTCGACCAGGTGAGTTTCAATTATCCGGACACGGACGAGCGTGTCCTGAAAGACGTGAGTTTCAATGTGCCCGAGGGCGGCGTCACGGCACTGGTCGGGCACTCAGGCAGCGGCAAAACAACCATCGCCGGCCTTCTGCCGCGCTTTTACAACTACGAAATGGGGCATATTCTTCTCGATGGCCATGAACTGTCCGAGTACCAGCTGTCTGACCTGCGGCGCCAGATAGCATTGGTCAGCCAGGACATTGTCCTGTTCACCGATACCCTGGCCGTCAATATTGCCTATGGCGGGCTGGCCTCGGCCAGCCAGGAAGCGATCGCAGAGGC
>WTJD01000245.1 GCA_011524975.1 Lysobacterales bacterium | reverse complement strand
GTTTACGCGAGGCCATGGTTAATTCGCGCAACCTGGTTTCCATTCGGCTGCTTCGGGATATGGGACTGAACACTGCCCGGGCGCACATCGCCGCGTTCGGTTTCGATATGGAAAAATTGCCAAACAACCTCTCAATGGCGCTGGGCAGCGCCAATCTGCCGCCCATTGCCATGGCGCGTGGGTATGCCGCATTCGCCAACGGCGGCTATCTCGTCGACCCCCATTTCATCGATCGCATCACTGATGTCACGGGTGAGGTGGTCTACCAGGCCGCGGTCAAGCGCGTATGCCGTGACTGCGAAGAACAAGGTACGGAAAGCGCGCGGCCCGACCCTGTCTTGCCAGACACCGATCGGCCCGAATACCGGCCCCTGGCGCTGGGGCAAGCATCGGAGCCCGGCGCTGAGCTCGGCCCCGAGCCAGGCCCGGAGCGCGTGGCCGCGGCGATCGAGGGCCAGCAACAAGGCGAGTACGCCGGGCAGGTCATCAGTCCGCAGAATGCATACCTTGTGCGTTCCATGCTCATGGATGTGATCCGTCGGGGAACCGGCAAGCGCGCGCTTCAACTGGGGCGCTCCGACCTGGCCGGCAAGACAGGCACCACCAACGATCAGCGGGACGCCTGGTTCTCGGGCTTCAACGACGCACTGGTCACCACCGTCTGGGTCGGACTGGATAATAACGAGCCGCTGGGGCGGCTTGAGGTTGGCGGCCGCGCCGCCCTGCCCGTCTGGATCGATTTCATGGGCACAGCGCTGGAAGGCGTGCCAGACCAACCGCCAGAAAGGCCGCAGGGGCTGGCCGAGGCGCGGATCAATCCTGACACCGGCTTGCTGGCAACGCTTGATAACGACCAGGCAATCATGGAATTATTCGAAGCAGGAAACCTGCCGCCTCTGGAGCAGGTCGCCAATGGAGTCAATCCCGATGCGTCGCCGGAAGAAGACCCGTACGAAATTTATTGAGCCCTCACCTGATTTCCCTGATCCCGTCGCTGACTTACCGCGAAGCGTAAGAAAAATGCGGCAACTGCGCCGCGATGTCGCCGCCGAGGCAGCCCGCATCATGGCCACCGAATCACAGCGAAATTTCCGTGCCGCCAAGCAGAAAGCGGCGGCTCGCGTCGGCGTCAACTCGCGCCTGGCTCTGCCGAGTAATCGAGAAGTCGAAGACGCGCTGCGCGCCTACCAGGGTTTTTTCGGCGGCGAGCGGCATGATCGTCAACTGCAGGCTTTGCGCGAAACCGCGCTTCGCGTCATGCGGGGGCTGGCGCCGTTCTGCCCGCGGCTGGTTGGGCCCGTACTGGAAGGTACGGCGGACCAGTATTCCAGGGTTTCACTCCATGTCTTCAGCGACCCCAGCGATGAAGTCGCGCTGGACTTGCGCAATCGAGGCGTCGTGTTCCATCAGGAGGAGAGAACGATACGTTGGCACGACGGTTCACACCGGAGAATTCCTCTGATCGTGACCGAGGCTGACGGCGCCAGCGTAGAACTGGCCTGCTTTACCCGCAATGACCTCAGGCAGGCGCCTCCCTGCCCCGTCAGCGGGCACCCTCAAAAGAGGGCGCCCATCACGGAGGTGGAATGCCTGGTGGCCGGTATGGTTGCGTGAGCAGGCGGCGCCCGCCGCTGGCCAGCGCGTCTCAGCGTTGGTCGATATCGACGTAATTGCGCTCGGTTTCGCCCGCATAAACCTGCCGGGGCCGGCCGATGCGCGTCGGATTGTCGGACTGTTCCAGCCACTGTGATACCCAGCCCACGGTTCGCGCGATGGCGAACATCACGGTAAACATGCTGACCGGTATACCCAGCGCGCGATAGATGATGCCCGAGTAAAAATCCACGTTCGGATAGAGTTTTTTCTCGATGAAATATTCGTCTTCCAGCGCAATACGCTCCAGCTCGAGCGCCAGATCCATCAACGGATCCGACTGGCCTAATTCGCTGAGCACCTCGTGTGCTGCTTCGCGGATGATCGTGGCGCGCGGATCAAAATTTTTGTAAACGCGGTGGCCGAAGCCCATCATCCGGAACGGGTCGTCCCGGTCCTTGGCTTTGGCCACAAATTTTGGCACGTTAGAGACATCCCCGATCTGCTCGAGCATCTTGAGAACCTGCTCATTGGCGCCGCCATGGGCGGGTCCCCACAAAGCGGAAATGCCCGCCGCTACACAAGCGTAGGGGTTGGCGCCGGTGGAGCCGACCAGGCGGACCGTAGAGGTGCTGGCGTTTTGCTCATGGTCAGCATGCAGAATAAACAGGAGATCGAAGGCGCGCGCCGCCACGCTGCTGACCTCATAGGTTTCCGCAGGCACGGAAAACATCATGTGAAGGAAGCGTTCGCAATAGTTCAACCCGTTCGGCGGGTAAGCCGTCGGCCATCCCATGTGATGGCGATAGCACGCGGCGGCAATGGTCGGCATCTTGGAGATCATCCGCATCGCGGCCAGCTTTCGGTGACCCGGGTCGCTCATGTCCAGCTTGGCGTGGTAGAAGGCCGCCAGCGACCCCACCACGCCGGCCATCATCGCCATCGGGTGGGCGTCGTAATGGAAGCCGGATATGAAGGTGTTGAGTTTTTCGTGCACCATCGAGTGATAGGTGATCTCAGCGGTGAACTCGTCATACTCCGCACGGTTGGGGAGCTCACCATTCATGAGCAGAAAAGCCACCTCCAGGAAGTCGCTTTGCTCAGCGAGCTGCTCAATGGGATATCCACGGTAGCGCAGGATGCCCATACCGCCGTCGATGAAAGTGATTTTGCTGGTGCAGCTGGCCGTCGCCGCGTACCCGGGATCGTAGGTGAAATACCCTAATTTTGACGGCACCGCCTTGATTTCAAACGTCGGCTCGCCTTCCGTGCCCCGGTTGATGGGTAGTTCTACGCTCTCACCGCTGTTTTGATCGGTCAGTATCATGGGTTTTTCTGACACCGGGGGCCTCCTGTTATCCCTGGAAACGCTTTGCAAAGAGGGCACGGCACGAATTGGCCGGCCTGCTGCCGAGGTATCCACCACGAGGCCTCAACGAGCCTTCAGGCAGCTGAAGTACATCTCTGAAAGTATCGCATGCCCCCCCGGCGCGTGCCAGTCTGGCACTTGATTCGGGTCAAAGAAAAAGCCCGGCGAATCGGGTTACGCCGGGCTTTCCTGTCAGGGGATGACGCGCGCGCTGGAAACTACTTCTTGTAGCGCCGCTTGAATCGATCGACCCGCCCACCCGAGTCCAGCACCTTGTGCTGTCCGGTATAGAAGGGGTGGGACGCGCTGGAGACTTCAATTTTCACCAGCGGATACTCTTTGCCGTCTTCCCACTTGATGGTGTCCTTGGACTCAATCGTCGAGCGGGTCAGAATCGCGAAATCCGAGGAAATGTCCTGGAAAACGACTTCTCTGTACTCCGGGTGAATGCCAGCTTTCATGATCAATCCTAAATTCTTGCCGATCTCAAAGGGGGCGCAATTTTAACGGTCGAAACCGGGCAATGCAAGGCCCCGAGGCCGCGAAATCAAACGGCATACCCATCCACTCCGAACATCTTCAGGGCAGAAAAACCTGCTGCGTGTCATTGAGAAAACGCCAGCCCAGGTCCGTTGTTCGAAAACCGTCCTCTGACACCGCGAGCAATCCGCGGTCCCGCGCCTCGTTGACCCGGTCCTCCACCACCGACCAGGCCAGGCCGGTCCGGCGCGAAAAATCGACCCGGGTGATGGGCTCACGCAGTCTCAACCGATTGAGGAAATACTCGAACACCCGCTCGTCGGGGGGCACGCTTCGCTGCGCGGGCGGTTGGCTTTGGTCCAGGTAAACGCGCGGTTGGCGCGGCATGGACCAGCGCGTGACCGCATCGCCGGTAACGTCGGTCAGCTTACCGTGCGCGCCTGCGCCAATCCCAATAAAATCGCCGTAACGCCAATAGTTCAGATTGTGGGCGCACTGTCGTCCGGGCCTGGCCCAGGCAGAAACCTCGTACTGGTGAAAGCCCGCCGCGGTCAATTCACTCGCGGCCGTTTCCTGCATCTCCCAACATGCCTCGTCCGCGGGCAAAGGCGGCGGGTCATGCGCGAACGCCGTGTTGGGCTCCAGGGTGAGCTGGTAGTGGGACAGGTGGGCCGGGGCCGCGCGAAGGGCAAGGCGGATATCCTCCAGCGCGGCCTCGACCGTCTGCTCCGGCAGGCCAAACATCAGGTCGATATTGAAGTTGTCGAGCCCGGCGCGCGCCAGTGACCGGATAGACCGGTCGATATCTTCGCGCCCGTGAATGCGTCCGAGCCTTTTCAAAGCCGCATCATTGAAACTCTGGACCCCCAGCGATACCCGGTTCACACCCGCTGCTCGGTAAGCGGTGAAGGAATCTCGCTCAACCGTTCCCGGATTGGCTTCAAGGGTAATCTCGGCCGTTGCCGACAGGCCGACCCGGTTCGCAATACCTTCCAGTAAGCCACCCACCAGGTCAGCGGAAAAAAGGCTGGGCGTTCCGCCACCCAGGAAGACAGTGCTTATCTCCCGCCGCTCGATTGAACCGGACCACTGTTCCAGGTCATGCAAGAGGGCGGCGACATAGGGTTCAGCCGGCAGGCTTCCCTTCAGCGGGTGCGAATTAAAATCACAGTAGGGGCATTTGCGCACACACCACGGGAGATGCACGTAGAGCCCCAGGGGCTCGTTCGTGGTGACGTCAATCCCCGGCAAGGCCTGCGTCACGAAGCAAGTCCAGCAGCGCGCGGGTGGCCTGGCCGCGATGGCTGACACGGTTTTTGACTTCCGGGGCCAGTTCGGCTGACGTACAGCCAAGGTCCGGAACCCAGAACAGCGGATCATATCCGAAGCCGCCGCTGCCGCTGGCGGCGGCCGTGACTTCACCCCACCAGCTGGCACTGGCCATCAGGGGAACGGGATCACGGGCGTGGCGCACCAGGACCATGGCGCAATGAAAGTATGCTCGCCGCTCACGGCCATGTCGATCAGACAAGTGCCGCAGCAGCTTGGCGTTGTTCTCCTCATCCGAAGCATCCGGGCCGGCATAGCGCGCAGAGTAGATGCCTGGCGCGCCGTCCAGCGCCGGCACCACCAGGCCGGAGTCATCCGCCATGGCCGGCAAGCCCGTGTGCTCTGCCGCGTGGCGCGCTTTCTTGAGGGCGTTTTCCACGAACGTTGCACCATCTTCGATCGCCTCGGCAAACGCCCATTCCGACTGCGGGCGCAGGACCATGCCCACAGAGCCCAGAATGTCGCCCAACTCGCGCAACTTGCCGGTATTGCCGCTGGCCAGCACGACTTCTACCGCCATCGTTCTACCTCAGCTTTCCAGCGCTGCCTGCTGTGCCGTCAGCAGCTCCCCGACACCCTTGCCGGCGAGATCCAACAGCTGTTCCAACTCGTCACGGCGAAAAGCGTGGCCCTCCGCCGTGCCCTGCACCTCTATGAAGGCGCCGCCATCGTTCATGACCACGTTCATGTCCGTCTCAGCGACATGGTCCTCTGCGTAGTCCAGATCGAGTACGGGCTGATTCTCGAAAATTCCCACGGACACCGCTGCCACCCGGCCATGAATCGGATTCTTCTCGATCCGTCCCTTGCGCAGAAGCCAGTTGCACGCGTCTGTCAGCGCAACGAAAGCGCCGGTGATCGAGGCGGTGCGCGTACCACCATCGGCCTGGATCACATCGCAATCGACCGTGATGGTGCGCTCGCCCAGCGCCACGCGATCCACCACGGCGCGCAGCGATCTTCCTATCAACCGCTGGATCTCCAGTGTCCGCCCGCCCTGCTTGCCCTGAGAGGCTTCCCTGCGCATCCGGGACCCGGTTGAGCGCGGCAGCATGCCGTACTCGGCCGTCACCCAGCCCTCACCTTTGTTCCGGAGAAACGGGGGAACACGGTCCTCCACCGAGGCGTTGCAGAGCACCTTGGTCTCACCACAACAAATCAGCACCGAGCCCTCCGCGTGTCGGGTGTAGTGCCGCTGGATCGAGATATGCCGCATCTCGTCGGGTTGTCTGCCGCTGGGCCTCATGCGCGTCTGCCTCCGCCTGACAAGGTCAATGATTCATGCCACCGGTTTGAGTCTGACCGGCAAGCCGTTACCATTGTGCCATCGCATCTCACCTGGTAACAAAAATGATTCGAAGCATGACAGGTTTTGCCCGGGTCGAACGCCAGTTCGAATTCGGTCGACTCAGCTGGGAACTCCGCACGGTGAATCACCGCTACCTCGAAATCAGCATTCGATCACCGGAGGAATTCCGCGCGCGCGAAGCCGCCATGCGGGAACGCCTGGGCCACTTTGTCAGTCGGGGGAAACTGGACGCGACGCTCAGATACCAACCCTCGAAGGGCGGGCATGCGAGCCAGCTCGCGCTCAACACGGACCTGGCCAGCAGCCTGTTGCGGCTGCAGCGGGAGTTGTCTGATCTGGCCGATGCCGGAATGACGGCGCAACCCATGGACATTCTGCGCTGGCCGGGCGTGGTCGAAGAAGTCCTGCCCGACCCCGAACCCCTGCAGCAGGCCGCCATGGCGCTGCTTGATGAAGCCGCCGCCGAGTTGAGAAACTCCCGCGAACGCGAAGGTGCGGCCATTGCCGGGGCGCTGTCAGAGCGCCTGGAGGGCATCTCCAGGTGGTCGGCGGAAATCCGTGGTTGGCTGCCGGGAATCCGTGAAGCCTTGAGGGCCCGGCTGCTGGAGCGCATCGGCGATTTGCAGCAACCGCTGGATCCCGGACGGCTGGAACAGGAAGTGGCGTTTCTCGCCCAGAAAATGGACGTGGATGAGGAACTCGACCGTCTGGACGCACACGTGGAGGAATCCCAGGGTGTGCTCGAGCGCGACGAGCCTGTCGGCAGGCGGCTCGACTTTCTGATGCAGGAGTTCAACCGCGAATCAAACACGCTGGGGTCCAAGTCCGTGGACGTTCGTACCTCACAGGCCGCGGTGGAGCTCAAGGTGCTGATCGAGCAGATGCGTGAGCAGGTGCAGAATGTCGAATAAGTCTCGCTCCCGGGGCGATCTGCTGATTGTTTCTGCGCCGTCAGGCGGCGGCAAGACCAGCCTGGTCAACGCCCTGCTGGCGGCGGACGACAGGCTGTCACTCTCGGTGTCTCACACGACCCGGAAGCCACGGCCGGGCGAGCGCGACGGCGAGCATTACCATTTTGTCGATGACGGAGTTTTCGATGGCCTGGTCGCCGAGGACGCTTTTCTTGAACACGCGGTCGTATTTGGCAACCGGTACGGAACCCACGAGGGTCTGCTGACCCAAAAGCTCGAGCAAGGCCTGGACGTGGTGTTGGAAATTGACTGGCAGGGCGCGCGCCTGGTTCGCGAACGGTTCCGGGACTGCGCCTCGATCTTCATTCTGCCGCCGTCGCTCACGGCACTCCAGGATCGGCTCTCTCGACGCGCCACGGACAGCCCGGATGTGATCCGTAAACGCATGGATCAGGCAAAGTCCGAGATGTCCCACTGGCCTGAATTCGACTTCCTGGTCATCAACGACCAGTTCGAGTCGGCGCTGGAAGACCTGAAGGCAGTGCTCAGAAGCCTGCGGCTGGCAAGAGGAAGGCAGCAAAAGGATCATCATGAATTGCTGGCGGAGCTATTGGGAAACGGATAAAATAAGGGGTTTCGCCAACTTGGAAACAGGATTCTCAAAATGGCACGAATTACCGTAGAAGATTGTCTGGAGACCATCGATAACCGTTTCGAACTGGTCCTGACCGCCACCAAGCGTGCGCGTCAGATCGGTCACGGAGCGGATCCGCTGATCCCCGAGGAAAATGACAAGCCAACCGTGATCGCGCTCCGCGAGATCGCCGAAGGCCATATCGACACCGAACGTGTGGACGTGATGCAGGCCGAAATCGAGGCGGCTGAGCACTTCGACATGGACCTGGAGGACGATCTCGACTCCTGACGGCACCACAGGCATGCTGGCGACCCCGAAGTTCACCGGGCCGGTCCTAGAACTGAGAGACTTGCTCAACACCTATCTAGAGCCCGAAAAGGTCGCCGTCATTCTCCGCGCTTTCGAAGTGGGCGCGGTGGCACATAAAGACCAGAAGCGTAAGACCGGCGAGCCCTACATCCTGCACCCCGTGGCCGTCGCGCGCATACTGGCCAATCTGCGCATGGACCACCTCAGTGTCGCGGCCGCCATCCTCCACGACACGCTGGAAGACACGCCCCTGACCAAACCTGAGATCATCGAGCAGTTTGGCGACGAAATCGCTGAACTGGTGGATGGGGTCACCAAGCTGGACAAAATGCGTTTTCGCACCCGCCATGAAGCGGACGCGGAAAGCTTCCGCAAACTGATGCTGGCCATGTCGCGCGATCTGCGCGTGATTTTCATCAAGCTGTCGGACCGACTGCACAACATGCGCACGCTCGGCTCCATGAACCCGGATTCGCGCCGGCGCATCGCGCGCGAGACGCTCGACATTTATGCACCCATCGCCGATCGACTCGGCATGAACAGCATCAAGTCCGAACTGGAAGACCTGGGGTTCGAGAACCTCTTCCCCTGGCGCCACAGGACCATTGCCGAGCACATCAGCACGACCACGGGCAATCGCCGCGAAGTGATCGAAACGATCAAGAAAGCGCTGAAGAAAAAGATGAACGAGGCCGGTGTTCCCTGTCGAATCGGCGGCCGGGAAAAAACACCCTACAGCATTTACCGCAAGATGCTGGTCAAGGACCTGTCCTTTTCCGAAGTCAACGACGTCTATGCATTTCGCATCATCACCCACTCCGAGCCACACTGCTACATGGCGCTGGGCGCCGTGCACGCCCTGTACCAGCCGCGGCCCGGCCGCTTCAAGGACTATATCGCCCTGCCCAAGGCCAATGGGTACCAGTCTTTGCACACGGTGTTGAACAGTCCATACGGCCTGCCCGTGGAGATACAGATCCGGACGGAAGAAATGGACGTGATGGCCGAAAAAGGCGCCGCCGCCCACTGGCAGTACAAAATCGGAGAAAAATACACCGGCACCGCCGAAGTCCGCGCGCGGGACTGGCTGATGCAACTGGTGGACGTGCAGCGACACACCGGTGACTCCATGGAGTTCCTGGACGGCGCAAAGTCGGATTTGTTTCCGAACGAGATTTTCGTTTTTACGCCGAAGGGAAAAATCATCGATCTGCGCGCGAACTCCACGGCGCTGGATTTCGCCTACGCCATCCACACCGACGTCGGCAACCACACCCAATCCGTGCTGGTCGACAAGGTCGAGGTGCCTCTTTCCACCCGGCTGGAAAACGGGCAAACCGTGGAAGTCATCACAGACCCCGCCGCGACGCCGTCCCCCGACTGGCTATCCTTTGTGGGCACGGCGCGCGCGCGAACCGCGATCCGGCACTACATCCGCAGCCTGGAGCAGGAGGACACCGTCCGCTTCGGCATGCGCATGCTGGAAAAAGCGCTGGACGCGCGCGGGACCAACATGGACGAAGTGCCACAGGACCGGCTCGACGCTTTCCTCCAGGACAACCAGTTCAATCGCCTTGAGGACCTGCTCAAGTCACTGGCGCTGGGTAGCCTGCTGGCGAACATGGTGGCATCCAAGCTGGCGCCGGACGCCCGCCCGGACGATCAGCGGGAAGAGGAAGCCCTGGCCATCGCAGGCTCCGAGGGCAACGTGGTCGAATTTGGAGCCTGCTGCTTTCCGGTGCCGGGAGACAGCATCATGGGCTATGTCTCCGCCGGTAAAGGCATCGTCGTCCACCGAATCAACTGCCGCAACGCCCGCGAATTCCGAAAGCATCCCGACCGATGCATCAATGTGGTCTGGGCGCCCATCATCAAGAGCCTGTTCCAGGTTTCGCTGCGTGTATTGGCACGGAATAATCCGGGCGTGCTGGCCAATATTTCGGCCAGCCTTTCAGAGGCAGGCAGCAATATCGAAAAAGTCGAGCAAACCGACACGAATCCGGAGACGGCGACCCTGATGTTTACGCTCACCGTCAGGGACCGTGATCACATGGCGCGGGTCATGCGACGGCTCCGACGTAACCGCAATGTCATCAGGGTGAGCCGCGTCAGCGCCTGAGAGGAAACGAAAACATGGGTAAACTAACGTTCCATACCGAAGAAGCGCCAGCGGCCATCGGCACCTACTCCCAGGCCGTTCGCCATGGTGACCTGGTATTCCTCTCGGGCCAGATTCCGCTGGTGCCGGCCTCGATGGAACTGGTGGGTGATGACTTCGAGGCACAGGTACGGCAGGTCTTTGACAACCTGGGCGCCGTTTGCGCCGCCGCCGGGGCTAGCCTGGACGACATCGTCAAACTGACGGTCTACCTGGTGGACATGGACCGCTTTGCCGAAGTCAACCGCATCATGGGCGAGTATTTCAGCGAACCCTATCCGGCCCGAGCGGCCATTGGCGTGGCCAGTCTCCCGCGAGGCGCCCAGATCGAAATGGACGCCATCGTGGGCGTATGAGCTGACCCGCGCGACAGGTCGGCGGCCCGGAATTCAGAGCGACAGATGGCACTGCAACTCGCTGACCTCAACGGCGTTGGCCCGCGGATGCAGGAAAAACTGGCCCATCTGGGCGTGGGGGCCGTCGAAGACCTGCTGTTTCACCTGCCCCTGCGGTACGAAGACCGGACCCGCATGCACGCCATCGGGTCACTCAGGCCCGGCACCCGCGTGCTCATCGAGGGTGAAGTTCAGCATTCGGCCGTGGTCCGGGCACGACGGGCGATGCTGGTGGTGGTGCTGTCAGACGGGACGGGGCGCATCACGCTCCGTTTTTTCCATTTCCGGGCGCATCAGAAAAACCAGATGACCCGCGGCGCCCGATTACGCTGCTTTGGGGAAGTGCGCGCCGGCTACCAGGGCCTGGAAATCATCCACCCGCACTACAGCCGACTGACACCGGGGCGCGAGCCACCCGTCGCTGACCGCCTGACCCCTATTTACCCTTCTGCCGAGGGGCTGGGCCAGAATACGTGGCTGCGCCTGACCGACCAGGCGCTGAAAGCACTGGCGCAAGGCAAGCTCGAACTGGAAGAGCTGTTGCCCGAGGCAATGACACGCAACATGAAGCTGCCCTCGCTGGCGGACGCGATCACCTACATTCATCGGCCGCCACCTGATGCGGACATTAACGCCCTGATCGAGCGCGATCATCCCGCGCAACACCGCCTGGCCATGGAAGAATTGCTGGCACACAACGTCAGCATGCAGCGCCTGCACCGAAGGCAGCGGGCCCGCAACGCGCCCACCCTCGATGCCGCAAGCCCTGAAGAGTCGCGCTTTCTGCAGAATCTGCCGTTTCAGCTCACAGGGGCCCAACAGCGTGTCCGCGACGAAATTTTCAGCGACCTCTCACAGCCCCACCCCATGCTGCGGCTGGTCCATGGGGACGTTGGTTCCGGAAAGACCGTCATCGCGGCGCTGGCCGCGCTGCGCGCCATCGGGAACGGCCACCAGTGCGCCATCATGGCGCCAACGGAAATACTGGCCGAGCAGCATTTCAGGGTGTTCGGCGAGTGGCTGAAACCCCTGGACGTGAGCCCCGTATGGCTCAGCAGCAAGGTCAAAGGAAAGAAACGCCAGGAAGCGCTGGCCGCGCTTGCTGGGGGTGCGCCTGTCGCCATTGGCACCCATGCGCTGATGCAGGAGGGGGTGGATTTTGCCGCCCTCGGCCTGGTGATCGTGGATGAGCAACACCGCTTTGGGGTGCACCAACGCATGGCCCTGGTGGAAAAGGGCAGCGCGGGGCAAACCTGCCCGCATCAGCTGATCATGACCGCCACCCCGATTCCACGCACGCTCGCCATGACCGCCTACGCAGGTCTCGAAGTTTCCGTCATCGATGAGCTTCCTGCCGGGCGTAAGCCCATTACCACGGTCGCGGTGGGCAATGACCGCCGCGCCGAGGTCATCACTCGGGTGGCTGCCGCCTGCGGCGAAGGACGACAGGCTTACTGGGTATGCACACTGATTGAGGAGTCTGACGCCATTCAGGCACAGGCCGCCGAGGCCGTGGCCGAAGAACTGGGCGCGCGCCTGGCTGACCTTCAGGTCGGGCTGGTTCACGGCCGCATGAAAGCGGCGGAAAAGCTGGCGGTGATGAGCCGGTTTGAGCGGGGCGAGATCCATCTGCTGGTGGCCACTACCGTGATCGAGGTGGGCGTTGATGTGCCCAACGCCTCCCTGATGATCATTGAGAACGCGGAACGTCTCGGCCTGGCGCAACTGCATCAGCTGCGGGGGCGCGTCGGCCGCGGAGACCTGCAGTCATCCTGCGTGCTGCTGTACACGCCGCCCCTGGGGGACCTGGCGCGGCAGCGGCTGGATATCATGCGCCAGACCGGGGACGGCTTCCGAATCGCGGAAAAAGACCTGGAACTGAGAGGCCCTGGCGAAGTCCTGGGCACGCGACAAACGGGGATGCTGCAATTCCGGGTGGCTGACCTGGCAAGGGACGCTCACCTGCTGCACCGGATCCCTGCCGTGTCGGAGAGCCTCCTGAACCATCATCCAGAGCAGGTCGATCTGCTGATTCGCCGCTGGGTGGGTGATGCCGCCCGGTTTGCGGGCGTCTAAACGACAGGCGATCCTGGCAAGGCGCACACTCGGCTTTACCCGGTTTTACCCGGTCGTTACCAGCCACCCGGAGTCGCCATTGCCGGCACAGCAGCCATGGCCGTGACCCATGAACGCGCGCCTACAACCTGGCCAACTTTAGCGAAGCTATCTGCTCTCGCGCCTGGTCCACTTCCTCTTCCACCCGTTGTGCGAGATCGATGAATCGCGCGTCCTCGCGCAACGGATCAAGCCTGCCGTCAATTTTCAATACCCAGGCATCGCGCCAGCCGCGCTCCACCGCCTCTTCCAGTGAGTCCAGCGCGTGCTGCTTGTTGCCTTTCAGCACGTGCAGGACAGCCTCGTTGTAATAGATGCCGGGATCATCGATGCCATTGACCCGCGCGCGGTGTACCGCCCGCTCTGCCTCGGTGAGCCGCTCTTCGGCCAGGTCCTCGAAACCCAGCCGTTGGTTGAGCATGGCGGACATGGACAGTACAAACAGCTTGTTTTCATCCAGCGCGCTTTCCTGGACCGCGCTGACGGCGAGTTCCATTGCATCCCTGGCCGCCTCAATTTCGCCCTGCTGGGTCAACACCATCCCCCTCTGGAAATGGTAGTAACGCTGGAAGCGCTCGGGCAGTGACGCAATATCCGACCCAAACTGGTCCTTGATCACCTGCTCGGCCTCCTCAAGCCGGCCCGCGATCAATTGCAGGTAAAAATACTGCGACTTGAGTTCGGCGTTATCGCTCCAGGTTTCCACGGCCTCGCTCAGGATACGCTCCGACTCATCAAAAGCGCCAACCGCCATCCAGGCCTTGGCCATGGTGATCACCACCACCGGAGCATCAGGCGCCAGCAGATAAGCACGCTGGGCATGTTCCCAGCCCTCGGCCAGGTCACCGTTGGCCATGGAATAGCCTGCCAGGGTCCTCAGCAACGTGGGCGAGTCCGGCCTCAGCAAAACCAGGTCAGATAAAAGGACTTTGGCGTCTGCGTAGTTTCCCTGGACATACAGATTGCCGGCGTAATTGATGGCCAGCAGCTCATTCAGCGGATCCAGCGCCATGGCCTCCTGCAGCACGAGACCCTGCTCGGGTATACGCCCAAGCTGACCCAGCAGCCCGCCGAGCCAGAGACGGGCGGGTATGTAGTCGGCATTCAGCCGGATGGCCTGTCGAAGCGCCGATTCCGCGGCATCATTCTGACCAATTTGCCAGCGAGCCAGGCCAAGCGCCGCGAAGGCCTCGGCAGACTCGGGATCGATGGCCAGCGCCTTTTCGATCATCGGCTGCGCGCGTTCAATGGCGCGCATCTGGGGAATATTTCCGTAAGAGGACAACAGCAGCAGTGAATCGGCAATGGCCGCGTAGGCCGGCGCGAACTGGGGGTCGTGCTCCAGGGCCTTGGCGAACAGCTCGATGGCCTGCTGTATTTCTTGCGGAGATCGCCTCCACCAGTGCAAGCGGCCGGTACGGAAGGCCTCGAACGCGGCCAGGTTGTAGGTCCGGCCGGTCGGCTTTTCCTGCAGGCCTTTGAAGGAATCGACCAGTGCGGTGGCGATGGCGCTGGCGACCTCGTCCTGGATCGCAAAAACGTCATCCAGTTCACGGTCATAGGTTTGGGACCAGATGTGGTAGCCGTCCGCCACGTTAATCAGCTGGGCGGTCAGGCGCACCCGAGTGCCCACTTTTCTGATGCTGCCCTCCAATACCGTGGACACGTTGAGTATCCGCCCGATATCCCGGATGTTTTTGGTGGGGTCACGAAACGCAAACGAAGATGTTCGCGCCGCAACGTGCAGGCCCTCCACCTGCGCCAGCAGGTTCAGAATCTCCTCGGACACCCCATCGCTGAAATAGGCCTGGTCGCCCTGCTCGGATAAGTCAGCAAAGGGCAGCACGGCAATGGAATTTTCGGGGGCGGAGAAATCCTGCGCCGTTTGGAATTCCTGGGCTGCTTGTGGCTCATCCAGCACATCTCCGTAATACTGGAAGAAACCCCAGCCCATGCCAAAAGTGGCGAGCAGCATGATCGAAAAGCCCGCAACGCTCTGACCACGGGAGAGGTCACCACTGGCCTCCGTTCTGCGCACGCGCCCGCCGGAAAAATCGAACTGCCAGGCCAGCATGAACACAATGGGGAAAAACAGGATCAGGCCGATGGTGATCAGGGTGGGAATCCAATCCGGCAGACGCAGGGGTTCGACCGCCGCGTCCATGAGCTGCAGCACGGCAAACACGGCCACGGCGTAACCACCGACGGTGCGCAACACTTTCCGCCTGATCAGTTCGACGTAAACGGCCGACAGGAACGGCTTGTTTTCTTCCATGCTCCCCAATCCCAAACTCTGTTATTTTCCGGTCTCTGATCCTCGTTTGAGTCGAATCAGTCCGGAGATATCGTTGTCTTCGTTGCCGCCCGCAAGCAGGCCCTCATAGTCTCTTATGGCCGCATCGACCGTGTTAAGTTCAATATCCAAATCCTGTGCCAGCTCACGGACAATTTTCAGATCCTTGAGCAACAGGGCCGGCTTGAAACCCGTGTCGAAACGGTCTTCCAGCATGCTGGCGCCGCGATGTTCCAGAAACCAGCCACCCGCCGCACCGGCGCCTAACACTGATAATAGACGCACTGAAGGCAGATTTAGTTTCTCCGAGAGCGCCAAAGCCTCACAAACACACTCAGCAACGCCGGCCACGATCACCTGGTTCACCGCCTTGGTCGCCTGCCCTGACCCCACCGGCCCCATGTGGGTCACGGTGGCCGAGATGGCGCCCAAAACTGGTGAAATTCGCTCCAAATCGGCGGAATCACCCCCTGCCATTACCGACAAGGTTCCGCGCACTGCGCCCTCGACACCGCCCGAAACAGGCGCGTCGACAAAACCCACGCCGAATTCGGCAAGCTGCACGGACAGGCTCTTGGCCGTGCCGGGATTAACGGTGGAGGTATCAACGATGATGTCGCCGCGATTCAGAGCCGTCTGAACTTGCCCCACGACCTCCCTCAAGTCGTCATCAGCGGACACGCAGGTCAGGATTACGTTGCAGCGCTCGGCCAGCGCGGCCGGCGAAGCGGCGGCGATACTACCATACTCCGACGCAAAAGAAAGGGCCTTTTCAGACGTTCGGTTCCAGACCGCTTCGAGCAGGCCCGCAGAAGCCAGATTACAGGCCATCGGCCTACCCATGGCGCCCAACCCCAGGACGCCCACTTTCAGCTCGCTCACAGGGCTTCGTCTCCCTGCTCCCCGGTCCTGATGCGTATCGCCTGCTCGACAGGCGCCACGAAAATTTTGCCGTCACCGATGCGCCCCGACACGGCAGCCTCCGCGATGGCGTCAACCACGGCCTCCACCCGATCATCCGCAACGGCGATTTCCAGTTTCAACTTGGGCAGGAAATCGACCACGTACTCCGCGCCCCTGTATAACTCCGTGTGGCCCTTTTGCCGCCCAAAACCACGAACCTCGGTGACCGTCATGCCCTGCACGCCGACTTCACCCAGCGCATCCCGGACATCATCGAGCTTAAACGGCTTGATAATCGCAGTTATCATCTTCACAGTGAGTGCTCCTCCGTGGGTGGGTTGATCGAATTTTATTCCCACTTCGTACAGTAACAAGTTGCCAAGTCAATTGCAGGTCAAGAACCATGATCAATCTCGGTAATCTCGATGAAATCGTCACCCGGCTGACCGATGCGCTGCCGCCGGGCACCGCCCAGCTTCGCGATGATGTGGAGGCCAGGTTCAGGACGGTGCTGAAAAGCGCCTTCGAAAAAATGGACCTGGTGACCCGTGAAGAATTTGAACAGCAGAAAGCGCTGCTGGAACGGGCACAGGTACGTCTGCAAGCACTCCAGGGCCAGTTGGACGAATGGGAGCGATAGGCGCCGCGCGCCCGTCGGCCTGAACGCCTCTTTGAGCCGCTCCGCGGTTTGGGTCAGGGCTCGCGCCCGTTGCCGGCATCCGCCGTATTGCCCGCCTCGAACCCTTCATCCAGCGGCGCCGTATCGTAGATGACCAGCTCGCGAACACGCCCATGGGCATTGAGGTAGAACACGTTGCAGTTGCGCATCAGTGAACGCGTGCCATTGGAGTCGGTCAACTCCAATTCGAATCGAACGGCAACGCACTGGCGCTCGACATCGGCCACCACGTCAAAATCGCGAAAGTCGATACCCGGAAAGGTGTCCCTGAATTCTTCGAAGTGGGCCCGCAAGGCATCGAGGCCCTGATAACGAAAGCCCGCCGACACGAATCGCACCGCGGCGTCCTCGGAAAAAATGGCGAGCATCGACGCCACGTCTCCGCGATTACAGGCCAGGAAATACTGCGAAACCGGCAGATCGGCCAGGGCCTCTCGATCAAGCGCCATCCGTGTTCACCTGGTCGGGAGCGCGGTGTTTTTCGATTTTCATGACCACGTGCTCGCCGGAGGTCGTTTTGCCGTATCGTGCGGGACGATCGGCCGAGCAGCAGGTCGGGATGCACTCGATGACGGCGTCATAGTTGGGCTGATGGAAAAACGCCATGGAGTAACGATCACTGTGGCTCCGCTCTTCAGTGTCCGGCATGACGACGCGATGCATGGTGGATCGCCAGCGATCATTGGTCCACTCCGACATCAGGTCACCCAGGTTGACCACGAAGCTGCCCGGCACGTGGGGCACCTCCAGACAGCTTCCGTCATGCCCCTGCACCTGCAGGCCTCCGGGCGCATCATCCTTTTGCAGGATGGTCAGGCTGCCGTAATCGGTATGGGCGCCTGCGCGCAACTGCCCG
>WTJD01000192.1 GCA_011524975.1 Lysobacterales bacterium | reverse complement strand
GCTCCAGGTCGTTCCGTTGTTGCTGGTTTTCCAGACGCCCGCGCTGGCCATGGCCACATAAAACTCGTGGCTGCGGTCCGGGTGAAAGGCGAAATCTGCGACGCGTCCGGATGTCAGCGCCGGGCCGATATTGCGCAAGGGTATGGATGAAAGCGGGTGTGCTTTGTCCTCGGCCTGGAGCGGTGTTGAACTCAGGGCCAGCAGGCTGATGGCGAGCGTAAAGAACGTCGTGCGAATACGTGATGAAATCATGGAGTACCCCGGTTGGATCTTGTTGTCAGGGAAAACGCCAGTCTACCCCAGAGCCGGGCCGCAATTAAATGCGGGTCTCTCCCCAGGTGCCGGGCGGCGCTTAAAACCCGCTTAGGACTTAGAAAGCGTCGAGGACGCGGCCATGTTGGCGGCCCAGCATGGGCACGCTGGGCCTGCTTCGGGTGCTCAGCGAAAATGCCCGCAAGGGCTCAGCGGGCCCGCTTGAAACGATCCCAGAATGTCTTGTGCACCAGGTCGGTGAACTCACCGGCGTCAAGGAATGTGCCGTGCCCGTTCGGGCAGGTCTCGTAAACAATGTGCGGCTGCTCCTCGTCGAACTCCTGGCGCATGTCGTCCCCGCATTCCGGGCAGTGGATCGCCACGATCCGGTTGAATTTCTTGCCCACCTTGGGGTCGCCGTCGTCAAGGATGTAATCGGCCATCCAGGTCTCCTTGCGAAGGTATTCCAGTTCACCGGTCTGAAACCAGAGACCTTGGCAGCTGGTGCATCGTTCGATCTTGACTTCGTCAAAGGCGATAGTTTCAACATCCGAGTTGCATTTGGGGCACTTCATGGGCGCGTTCTCCAGGGTTTTTTAGGCAGGACCAAGCGCCGGCCGCTGCATTAAGAGGGAATACCTTTATTCTAGGTCGAAGTTTCAACCACGGTCAAAGCCGATGTGCGCGAGCGTGCGGCATATGGATACAATGCCCGCCACGATCAGATCAAAGCAGGGAGAGTTCATCGTGACCGATGCTCATCAGTTACCGGATAGCGCCCATCGACCGCTGAAAGCCGGCGAGGTCTACACGCCGTACGTTCCGGCCTCGCAGTCGCCCAATGAATTCACGATCAAAGCGCTGTTGTTCGGCATCATTTTTGGCGTGTTGTTCGGTTCTGCCAATGCCTATCTCGGCTTGCGCGCGGGGCTCACCATCAGTACGTCGATTCCCGTGGCGGTGATGACGGTGGCGGCATTTCACGCGCTGCGCAAATTTGGCGGAAGCGCCAGCATCCTGGAGGCCAACCTGGCGCAGACGGTGGGGTCATCATCCAGTTCGGTGGCCAGCGGCGTGATATTCACCTTGCCCGCCCTGTTTCTATGGGGCCTGGAACCCGAATTGCTGCAGATGACGCTGCTCGCCATGTCCGGGGGTTTGCTGGGCGTTTTGTTCATGATTCCACTGCGGCGATTTTTGATCGAGCGTGAACACGGCAAACTGCCCTATCCGGAAGGAACTGCCTGCGCCCATGTGCTGGTGGCCAATGAAAGCGGCGGTGGTCACGCCCGCAACGTGTTCATCGGCCTGGGTGCCGGTGCGCTCTACAAAGCCCTGACAGGCTGGGCGCGGGTGCTGGCTGACGAGGCGCATCTCAAACTGCCTTTTCTTCGCAAGGGCGAGCTTGGAATGGATCTCTCGCCGGCCTTGTTTGGTGTGGGCTATATTCTGGGCCCGCGTATTGCCACGGTCATGGTGGCCGGCGGCCTGCTCTCCTCGCTGATCATCATCCCAACGATCGACTGGTGGGGCGCCGGGCGGCCTCCGCTGTATCCGGAGACCGTGCTCAGTATCGCGGACATGTCCGCGTCCCAGATTTGGACGCGCTATGTACGTTACATCGGGGCCGGCGCGGTGGCCGCCGCCGGCATCATCACCTTGATTCGCAGTCTGCCGGTGATGATCGAGTCATTCCGTATCGGCGCCGGGCAACTGCGTGAGCGCGTCGAAACCGTCAGCCACGATGGCGCTTCCACCGGGTCGCCCGCTGTGCCGAGAACTACCCGGGACCTGCCGCTGAAGGCAGTTGGTGTGGGTGTCCTGATGATCGGGCTTGTGTTGGCCCTGGTCGAAGCGCCCTTCGGCGCCCTGGGCGAGACCGCGACCAGACTGGTGGCCGCGGTCTGTGTCATCGTTTTCGCGTTTTTCTTTGTCACGGTCGCCTCGCGCATTGTCGGCCTGGTTGGCGTCACCAGTAACCCGACCAGCGGTATGACCATTGCCGCCTTGCTGGGCACAGCCGGCGTCTTCCTGGTGATGGGCTGGACCGATATCAACGGTAAAGCTGCGGCGCTGACCGTGGGCTGCGTCGTGGCCATTGCCGCCAGCATTGCCGGTGACACCTCGCAGGATCTGAAGACCGGTTTTCTCCTGGGCGCGACGCCCAGAAACCAGCAGATAGGAGAGCTTGTTGGCGTGCTGACCTCGGCGACCTTTGTTTGTCTGGCGGTGCTGCTGCTGGCCGAGACCTTTGGTTTCGGCAGCGAAGAACTGCCGGCGCCGCAGGCCACGCTGATGAAGCTGGTGATCGATGGTGTGCTGGACCAGAACCTGCCCTGGGGGCTGGTGGGCATCGGCGTCGCCATTGCCATCGTTGCCGAATTGTTCAGGATTCCTTCGCTGCCTTTCGCAGTGGGTGTTTATCTGCCCGTCTCGACGATGACGCCCATCTTTTTCGGCGGTATGTTGCGCCTCTGGCTGGAGCGGTCCGCGCGCGACGAGGCTCAGCAAACCGACCGCCGGGACAAGGGTGTCCTGCTGGGTTCCGGTTTTGTCGGCGGGGAAGGGTTGTTGGGCGTGGCCATTGCCGGCGTGGCTTTCTGGCAGGGCAGCCGCCCCGCCGGGTTCGGCCTCCACTGGATGGGGCCGGACTGGCTGGTCAACCTGATCAGCTTCGGGGTCTTCCTCATCTTCGCCGCCTGGTTTGTCCGCCGCATCCGTGCCTGACTCCAAGGCGATAGACCGGCTCGAGTTTGCCGATGCCCCGGATATGCTGCGTGCGCTGAAGCCCCGGCAGCCGGTCTACTGCATCCATCCGGATGTTTATCGCGCGGCGGCGGCCGAGTTTGTCGGCGGGTTTCCTGGCCGCGTGCTCTACGCGGTCAAGGCCAATGATGACCCGGAGGTGCTGCGCCTGTTGAATGAAGGCGGCATACGGCACTTTGACTGCGCGTCTCTGCCCGAAATTGAAGCCGTGCGGACCTATTGCCCGGGCTCGACACCCTATTTCATGACGCCGGTCCGGCTGCGGGGCGCGGCGCGGTTGGCTCAGCGTGAGTGGGGCGTGCGTCATTTCATGGTCGATGACACCAGCGGCCTGGAGCGGCTCCGGGCTGAAATCGATATGCGCTCCAGCGTGGTGTTTGTCCGCATGGCCGTTCGCCACCCCCACGCACTGCAAAACTTCGCCAACAAGTTCGGCGCGGATCCTGATGAAGTGCCCGGTTTGTTGCAGTCCGTTCGCGGGCTGGGCGCGGAGCCCGCCCTGGCATTCAATGTCGGTTCATCCGTGATCTCCCCCGATGCCTACACGGAGGCGATGGATATCGCCGCTGGGGTGCTACGGCAGGTTGGCTTTCCGCTGCGCCTGGTCGACATCGGGGGTGGGTTTCCCCTTGAGTATCCCGGCTTTCCCGTGCCGCCCCTGGGTGACTATTTTCAGGCGGTGACCGACGCCATGCCCTCGCTGGGTCTGGCGCGGGATGGTGAGCTGATGGCCGAACCCGGCCGTCGCCTGGCAGCGCCCGGGCTCTCCGCGGTGGTCGAGGTGCTGCTGCGCAAGGATGATCGGGTTTATATCAACGATGGCATGTACGGGATTTTCTGGGAGCTCAGGTTCAAGGCGCACCAGCGCTACGCGGTGACGGCCTACCGGGAAGGCAGGGAACTGACGGGTGATACTGATGCCTTCCACTTGTTCGGTCCCACCTGTGACGGCAGCGACGTGTTGCCGGAAACAATTTCGCTGCCCCGGGAAGTGGCCCCGGGCGACCACCTGCACTTTCACCGTCTGGGCGCCTACAGCCTGTCGGGACGAACGCGCTTCAACGCGCATTACAGCGACCTGGTGGTCAGGCTCATGAGCCACTGAAAAGACCAGGCGCGTGTTTCCGGCTAGAATTGCGTCTGGTTCCCAGCGCGCGGCGGCGCCCCGAGACGTTCATGCACATCGTAAAACCCCAGGTTAAAGATATCGGTGACTTCGAAGTCCGGCGCCTGTTGCCTGCACCCGAACAGCGCATGGTTGGTCCCTTCATATTCTGGGATCACTTCGGGCCGGTGACTTTGCCGGCGGGTCGCGGCATGGACGTGCGGCCGCATCCACATGTTGGCCTGGCCACTGTGACCTACCTGTTCGAGGGGGAAATCATGCATCGGGACAGTCTGGGCAAGGTGCAGGCCATTCGCCCGGGGGCCGTGAACTGGATGACCGCGGGCCGGGGTATCGTCCACTCTGAGCGAACAGATGAAGCAAAGCGCGCGCAGGATAATCCGCTGCACGGCTTGCAGATCTGGCTGGCGTTGCCCCTGGAGCACGAGGACACCGATCCTGAGTTCCATCATTACCCGGAAGGTTCACTCCCACAGTTCGAGCACGATGGCTGTCAGTTCGTATTGATCGCGGGCCGCTGGGCGCAATGGACCTCGCCTGTCAAGACGTTCTCGCCCCTGGTTTATGCCGAGACGCAGCTGGCTGCAGGGCAGTCATTCTGCCTGCCGCGGCTCTTTGCGGAGCGGGCGGTGTACCTGGCTCAGGGGCGGTTGGAAATCGACGGTGCGCCAGTGGAAACCCATCAGATGGCGGTATTCGATGCCGGCGAGGAACCTGTGCTGCGCGCCACGGCGCCGGCCAGGCTGGCGATTTTTGGGGGCGAGAACCTCGGCCGGCGTCACCTCTGGTGGAATTTCGTCGCCAGTTCACGCGAGCGTATTCGAGCGGCTGCGGAGGCGTGGGGCAACGGGGGCTTCGACCGGGTTCCGGGGGACGATGAATTTATCCCATTGCCCAAAGACCTGCCCTGGAAGACATGAGCCTGGTTGATACCTGCCTCGTCGACTGCCCCTACTGCGGTGAGGTCCTGGAGTTCGCGATTGACTGTCCGGACGGACGACACCAGTACACCGAGGATTGTCACGTGTGCTGCCAGCCCATTGCAGTCGATGTCACGGTCGCTGCCGGGTCGCCCGAGATGGTCAGCGTTGCCCAGGAAAATGAGTGACTGTTTTACATTCCCGGTAGTTATTTAAATAATTAAGAATATATTTTAAAAATATGAAAAATATCAAACTCGGCATTAAAAATATATTTTTGATGCACTGC
>WTJD01000032.1 GCA_011524975.1 Lysobacterales bacterium | reverse complement strand
TCGATCACGGGGTAGCGCGGCGAAATGCGTGCTGCACAAGCGGAGCATTTACCGCGCAGAAACACCCAGCTCAGTAAGGGTATGTTCTCGAACCAGCGAATGGTGTGACCGCATGACCGGCAGCGAGACCGGTCCCACATCAACCCGGGCGGTTGTCGCGGCTGATCAGAATCGTCCAACTCCAGCAGCTCGCGACATTGGCTTTTCCACTCGAACTCCAGGCGCGCGGGCAGCCGCAGAATGACGACATTGAGGAAAGAGCCGACCAGCAGGCCAAAAACGGCTGCCGCCGTCAGAAACAGCGGCGTACTCTCAGCCAGGGTGGCGAACATCGGGCCGGCTGTGTATCAGATGACAGCGGCCATCTTGAAGATCGGCAGGTACATGGCGATGACCATGGTGCCGACGACAACGCCCACAAAAACAATAATCAGCGGCTCGAGCAGGCTGCTCAGCGCGTCGACCGCGTTGTTGACTTCTTCTTCGTAGGCTTCAGCCACCTTGATCAGCATTTCATCCAGCGAGCCTGCCTCTTCGCCAATGCCGGCCATCTGGATCACCATGTTGGGGAACACCTCGGTCTGCTGCATGGCCAACTGCAGCTGGTGACCTACGGCGACGTCTTCGCGAATACGGGAGGCGGCATCGTTATAGACCTGGTTGCCGGTAGCGCCCGAGACGATCTTCAGCGCGTCCACCAGGGGGACGCCGGCGGCGAAGGTGATGGCCAGCGTGCGGCAGAAACGTGCGATAGCCGCTTTCTCGAGGATCGCGCCGACGATTGGAAGCTTAAGGCTGACCCGATCGAGCCAGTGAGCAAATCCCCGAAAACGCTTGCGCGCGAAGACCAGCGCTGTGACCGAACCGATGGTCCCTAAAATCAATAGAACACCATTGGCGCGCAGCCAGCGACTGGCGCCAACGACCAGCTTGGTGAAGGCGGGTAAATCTGCGCCGAAACTGGAAAAGATATCTTCGAATTGGGGAATAACGTAGACCAGCAGAATGGATGAAACGATAATGGCCACGCCCACGACCGCAGCGGGATAATACAAAGCCTTCTTGATCTTACCCTTGATGCTCTCGATGCGCTCCTTATAGGTCGCGATCTCATCCAGGATCGTGTCAAGCACGCCCGCGCTCTCGCCCGCTTTCACCAGATTGACATAGAGCTCATCAAATTGTCCGGGATGCTCGCTGAGTGCTTCGAACAGGCTGCTACCGGACTCCACGTCGTTCCGGATTGCATCGACCATTTTTCGCATTCGGGGGTTCTTTACGCCGCCGGAAATGATTTGGAATGCCGTCACCAGGGGGACACCCGACTTGAGCATGGTGGCCAATTGACGACTGAATACAGCGATTTCCTTGGCTTTGATGCGCTGCCCGGTTTCGCCGAACAGCGGCTTCGGCTTTTTGCGAACGCGAATGGGGCTGATGCCCTGTCGGCGCAACTCGGCTCGAACCAAATTGGGGTTGGCGGCGACCTGTTGTCCTTTGAGTTTGACGCCGCGCTTGTCTCTTCCTTCCCATAGAAAGATGATTTGCTCTGCTTGTGCTACAGCCATGACCTAATCCTTGGTGACACGGTTCATCTCAATAATATCAGTTATTCCAGCTTTTACCTTATTCAATGCCGAGCGGCGAAGGTCGCTGATGCCTTCTTCCTTTGCCTGTTCCGCGATTCGCATGGAGTTGCCTTCCTCGAGAATGATGCGCGAAATACTCTCTGAAATCGGCATGACTTGGAAAATGCCTGCTCTGCCTCGGTAGCCCTCGTTACATTCAGGGCAACCGTTGGGTTCAAACAGTTCAAGGTCAGGAACTTCGGATTCGGTGAATCCAGCATGTAAAAGAGCTTCCTCGGGCAAGTCGGCGTGGGTCTTACATCGATGCAAACGCCGAACAAGACGTTGGGCGAGGACGAGGTTAAGAGCCGATGTGATGTTGTATCCTGGAATACCCATGTTCAAAAGACGCGTCACAGACTGCGGTGCGTCGTTTGTGTGCAGGGTTGACAGGACCAAGTGACCTGTCTGGGCCGCCTTGATCGCGATCTCAGCGGTTTCGAGGTCGCGGATCTCGCCGACCATGACGACGTCTGGATCCTGTCGCAGAAATGAACGCAGCGCCTTGGCGAAGGTCATGCCCTGCTTGGCGTTTTGTTGCACCTGGTTGATGCCCCTGACCCTGATTTCCACCGGGTCTTCAACCGTGGAAATATTCCGACCTTCGTCGTTCAGCATGTTCAGAGCCGTATAAAGGGTGACCGTTTTACCACTACCGGTGGGGCCGGTAACCAAGACCATGCCGTAAGGTTTAAAGATGGCGCTCTCGTAGCCCTCTTGCTGTGTTGGCTCGAAGCCCAGCCCCTCGATTCCGATGTTGGTCACTGACGAGTCCAGAATACGCAGCACGACCTTCTCTCCGAAAAGTGTTGGGCAGGTGCTTACGCGGAAATCCATACTCTTGGTGCGTGAGAGATTGAGCTTGATCCTTCCATCTTGCGGAATGCGCTGCTCCGCAATATCAAGGGAGGCCATGACTTTCAGGCGAGAAGACAGCCGCCGGGACATCTGCACCGGTGGGGCCGCAACGCTTTTGAGAACCCCGTCGAGCCGGTAGCGAATGCGATAGTCCTTTTCATACGGTTCAAAGTGAATGTCGGATGCGCCCTTTCTAATCGCATCCACCAGTACCTTGTTGATGAACTTGACGACCGGCGTTTCATCAACCGCCGAGCGGGCGTCTTCATCTTCTTCCCTCTGGTCTTCCAGTTGAAACCCGATGTCTTCCAGGCCTTCGTCTTCAAAATCGTCGAATTCGGGCTCTTGGCTGTCCATCGCGCGTTCGATGGCGTCTTCCAGCTGCTCGGCGGCAACGAGAATCGTCTCGACGTGAAAGCCTGAGCTAAAGGATATCTCGTCGATAACTTCGTGGTTGGTCGGGTCGGTCAGCCCAACAAAAAGTGACTTGCCTCGAAGGTATAGGGGCAGTGCGCGATGCTTTTGGATCAGGCGCTCGTCCACCAGAGTCAAGGGCGCCATTGACATGTCAATGGCTGCAACGTCTATCAGCGGAACGCCATATTCGATTGACGCCGCCATGGCCAGAAGGGCGGAATCAACCTCCCGCTCATTGATCAGCCAGGCAAGGACGGTTGTGCCGCTGTTGCTGGCCTGTTCGACGGCCTCAACGGCCTGCTGTTCTTCGAGCAGCCCCTCCGAGACCAGGCGCCTTGCGAAGCCGTGTAAGTGGCTGGAAACTTTCAATTCAGTGTTCATGAACGGGTCGCTCCGTCTACCCGAGCATCATTATACTGAAAATCAGGCGCTTGTCGGGCATCTGCGGCGAGTGGTCCGGTTCCCGATCGAAACAGCCGGAAACACGTTTCGCGAAGTAGGCCAGGCTCAGCTATCCCGGCAACTCGCAGGCAGCAGCCTGACATTGGCCGAGCTGGTATTGCCCGTGCCGCAATTCCAGTTCACGATCCCACTGGGCAACTGATTTGGCATCAGCACGGGTTCGACAATACCCGAGAAAACCCCAATGGCGGCTTCGTCTATATCGACCCTGAATGATCCGTCGCCGGACGCATAACCCACAAAGCCGCTGCAGAATTGGCTCACACCAGACACCGCCGGAGGCAGTCCCGCGTCTGTCAGGCTAGGGGGCCAGGGTCCCATGATTTGCCGATACTCTGAAATATGAATCTTGGCGACGGACGCGCCGTTGATGCACTCGGTGATTTTGCTTCGAACTGTGTAATTTTTGTAGGCAGGCACAGCGAGAGCCACCAACAGGGCAATCACAACGATGATGATCATCAGTTCAATGAGCGTGTAGCCGCCGGTTGCATGCCAACGCGCCTTGTGCGCCTTGAATTTCATGTGTGGCTTCCCCGTTGTGTGCTGTCCAGGCTCCAAAATGCCGCTTGGATTATTGGCAAGGCCCCGCTTCGACTATAGCCAATTCATCTTTTCATGTAAATCAGGCTATTCGACAGGATCGCTATGGGGCTAAAAAAAACCCCTGCAGAGTCTGCAGGGGTTTTAGTCTCAAATCGGCCGATATTAGAAAGGCCGTCCGATATGCTGAGTCTTACGTGCCGCGGCAAGAGGCCGGCAGGTATTTGACATCTGCAGCGGCGGTGGTGCCAGAGCTGCAGCGCCAATCAACACCGCCCTGGGCGTTGGAAGCTGGCGTCAGAACGGGTTGGATCGCGCTGCCATTCGCGCCGACTTGGGTCTCGTTCACGTTGATGGCGAACGCGCCCGTGCTAGTGGCGTAGGCGTCGAAACCGTCGCAATACTGGCTGTAACCGGCTGGTGAAGCCACGCTCGCCGCATTGGTGGTGCCAGGCCAGTTTGCCATAGATTCATAGTACTCTGAGATGGCCAGCTTGGGCACGGCTGCGCCGTTGATGCACTCAGCAACCTTCGTGCGAACGGTGTAGTCCTTGTAAGCCGGTACGGCCAGAGCGACCAGAATAGCGACGATCGCGATCACGATCATCAGTTCGATCAAGGTGAAACCTTGTTGTACTCGTTTCATGTTACGCATTATTGATACCCTCCAATGGCTTAGCGCGTTGTACGCTTTATTTCCCATGAAACCTGGGATGCGTCGGAGTAATGCAATTCCCGTGCCGAATGGTCAAGTGGCTGTTAGAACAAGCGATTGACCTCCTCTCTGGTCAAAAATTTGAGGAATTTCTTGCACCTTTTGTCATAAAGTGACAAATATTGTCACCTGTCGCCGCGCTCTGGATAGGCATATTCGCAGATTAGGCCCGCTTGCCAATACCGAGGGAGATCGGGGGCCGCCGTCATCAAACCACTCAGGCGCTCTTCCATGTTCCGCAACTCCGAGATCGAGAAAAACACCAGCAGCAAACCGCTGGCTATCCCGGCCAATCCCACCCCTGCCACCTTCAGGATTGTTCCGCCATGGCTTCGAATTTTAACCTCCGAAGGGCTACCCCCGCGGTTCAAACCCATGGTCCAGCCCAGAATCAGGCAGCCCAGCATCTGGCTGGCTGGCGTCATGAGAACCCCACTGAGGTTGGCGTGAATCGCCGCGGCGAAAATGCTGCAGGCCAGCAACACCACGGCGGGCTGGCCCTTGGGCGGGTCGGGTTCTGCCGCCCTGACCACGCCCATGACCAGCCGTCCTGCCAGCCAGGTGCCAGCCAAAAGGATAAGCAGCGTCGCCGGAAACCCCCACTCTGACACCAGTTGGATTACAAAATTATGCGGGTGGGCTGCCAGTTTCGCGGGGCTCTCGCAAACAAACCTGCCAGGACCGATGCCAAGGACAGGGTTATCTTTTGCCTGATTCCATGCCACCGCCCACATGTAAGAG
>WTJD01000184.1:7843-49230 GCA_011524975.1 Lysobacterales bacterium | reverse complement strand
GGTCAATGCGTCGCGGATGCTGCTGCACTGATCCCGACCACCCAGCGCTCCCTCAACAATTCCGGCAATCGTCTGACCGAAATATTCGGTGACTTCATCCGCAGAGCGCGCGGGCTCCTGCGATCTTGGATTGGCGCTGGTCGACACGAGTGGTCCCCCGAATGCCTCGCACAGGGCCACGCAGGTCTCATGGGCAGTAACGCGAATGGCCACCGAGGAATGCGCCCCGGTAATCCAGCGCGCGACGTTTGGTCCCGGTGGAAACAACCAGGTATTTGGGCCGGGCCAGCTGTCCAGGGCGGCTTGTAAATTGGCCGCCGGCACCCGGCTCACCCAGCCTTCGAACTGATCAAAAGAAGCCCCGATGAGAATGAGCCCGGCCGACTCGGGCCGGCTCTTGAGGGACAGAATTTTGTGCACGGCCGCCTCGTTCGATGGATCGCAACCCAAACCATAGACAGCCTCGGTGGGATAGGCGACGACGGATCCCTTCCGAATCAGCTCAGCCGCCTCAGCGGGTTTCAACTGACTGTACCCCACGTTGGTTCCGTCTCCTGTCAGGAGGCGACGGTCTTTTTACCGGTCTTTTTTCTGGCCTTCTTCTTACCGGTTTTTTTCCTGGCAGTGGTCTTGCCGGCCGCCGCCTTCTTGGAGGTCTTCTTCGCCGCCGCTTTCTTGCGGCCACGCCGCCGCTCCGGAGCAGCCGCGATTAGCTCTTCGCATTCGGCCAGCGTGAGCGTGTCCGGTTCACGTTCCTTTGGAATCCGGGCGTTCTTCGATCCGTTGGTAATGTAGGGCCCATATCGCCCCCGTAACACCTGTATGTCGCTGCCATCGAACTGGAGGATGATGCGGTTGGCATCGAACTCCTTTTTCTCCGCGATCAGTTCCAGCGCCCGCGACAAGGTCACCGTGTGCGGGTCGTCCTCTTTGAGCGACACGAACTTGCTGCCGTAGCGAATATAGGGTCCATATCGCCCGATGCTGGCCGCCACCTCTTCTCCCTCAGGGGTAAACCCAAGGTCACGCGGCAGCTTGAACAGCTCCAGGGCTTCGTCCAGTTCGATGGTCTCCATGTTCTGGCCGGGCCGCAGGCTGGCGTACTTCGGCTTTTCCTCGGCATCCAGGGCGCCGATCTGGACATAGGCGCCATAGCGGCCAAACCGCACATAGACCGGCTCGCTGCTTTTGGGGTCGGTTCCAAGCAGCCGGGTTCCCTGGGCCTCCTGGCGACTCACGGACTCTTCCTTTTCACGGACGCGCTCAATGAACGGAGTCCAGAAATCGTGCAGCAAAGGGATCCATTCGCGCTCGCCCCGGGAGATCTCATCGAGAGAATCTTCCAGGCGAGCCGTGAATTCATAGTCGACGTAGTGATCGAAGTGCTGCTCCAGGAAACGTTCGACCACCCGGCCCAGCGCGGTCGGATAGAACCGACGCTGCTCCAGTATCACGTACTCTCGCCGTCGCAGCGTGGAGATGATGCTGGCATAGGTGGAGGGACGGCCGATGCCGTATTCCTCCAGCGCTTTGACCAGGCTGGCTTCCGAGTAGCGTGGCGGCGGCACGGTGAAATGTTGCTCAGCCCGGATATCCCTGACAGCCACCACATCACCCTGCTGAATATCGGGCAACCGGCTTTCCTTCTCCTCCTTACCCGCGGGCACGCTGACCTCGTACACCGCCAGGAACCCGGGGAAAGTCACCACCGAGCCATTGGCCCGAAAAGCGGCCCCCGGGCCGCAGTCGAACTCAACGGCAACCGTATCCAGACGGGCGGGCGCCATTTGGCAGGCGATGCTTCGCTTCCAGATCAGCTCATACAACCTGGCCTGATCCTCGGTCAGGTACGCTTTAGCCTGATCCGGCGTCAGGCTGGCGCTGGTTGGCCTGATCGCCTCGTGCGCCTCCTGGGCGTTCTTGGACTTGGTCTTATAGAAATTCGGCTTCTCAGGCAGATAATCCGGGCCGAATTGCTCGCCAATCTGAGCACGAATGTTGGCCAGAGCATCGTTGGACAGCGCCACCGAGTCCGTACGCATGTAGGTGATCAGGCCCTGGCTGACACCGTCGATCGGCACGCCCTCATAAAGCTGCTGCGCCACGCGCATGGTGTTTTGCGCGGTAAAGCGTAATTTTCTGGCCGCGTCCTGCTGCAGGGTAGAGGTGATGAACGGAGGGGCTGGGCGACGCTTGCGCTCTTTGCGTTTGACCTCGCCCGCGGTGAGTTTTCCGTTCGCGGCCGCCAGCAATGCTTGCTGGACCGCCTTGGCGCGCGCCTCGTTTTCAATATCGAACTGCTTGAACTTCTCTCCATCAAGCCGGACCAGCGCCGCAGTGAACGGGCTGTCACCTTTTTGCAAGTCGGCTTCAACCGACCAGTACTCTCTCGCGTTGAACGCCTCGATTTCCCGCTCCCGCTCAACGATCATGCGCAGCGCGGGGCTCTGTACCCGGCCTGCCGATAGCCCGGTCTTGATCTTTTTCCAGAGCAGCGGGGAGAGATTAAAGCCGACCAGGTGATCCAGGGCCCGCCTGGCCTGCTGTGCGTTGACGAGGTCCATGGACAGTTCCCGCGGGCTGTCCACTGCCTCCTGAATGGCGCGCGGCGTGATCTCCGAGAACTCAACCCGGTAAAAAGGCTTGTCCTCCGCCAGACCCTTTTCACGCAGAATTTCATGGATATGCCAGGAGATCGCTTCCCCTTCGCGGTCAAGGTCCGTCGCCAGGTAAACCGCGCTGGCCTTTTTCGCGGCCTTTACAATCTGATCAACGTGCTTGCGGCTGCCCTCACTGAGCTCATACTCCATGTGGAAATCGCTTTTGGTATCGACCGCACCGTCCTTTGACGGCAGGTCGCGAACGTGCCCGTAAGAAGCCAGCACCTCGAACTCATCTCCCAGGTAGCGGTTGATGGTCTTGGCCTTGGCGGGCGACTCCACGATGAGCAGATTACTCGGCATATCCCTGAATAAAACTCTCTTTACAAAGAAGACCTGCGGGTGCAATCGACCTCGCAGGTCTCGTTAACACATTTTCGGATGAATCGGCCTGTTACAGACCGGACGTTGCGTTCACTGCATATTATTAGTGCCGATATTCCTGTTCGCTGTCAAACATCAGGTCTTCCATCCACGCGTAATTGGCCTCCTGGCCGGGCTGGCTGAACAGCACCATCAGCACCACCCACTTGACGTCATCCAGGCTGATCTCCTCCGCCTCCAGCGCCATCAGGCGGTCCAGGACCACCTCCCTTCGCTGCGCGTCGAGAATGCCCACATTCTCAAGGTAGAGTAAAAAATCCCGGCAATCTGTTTCAAGCCGCTCGAGCTCTTTTGCGACGTAAATCCGAATCGGATGATCCGCCTGCAGGGGCAACTCAGGTTGCAGGTGGTGGTCAGCGAGCCCATCCAGCCACGCAAACGCCTTTTCGATCTCGATATTGGTGAACCCCGCCTGGTGCAGGTTTTCTTCCATGTCGGCGCGATTGGGTTCCTCTTCGGGCTCGTCGTAGAAGTAGTTCTCGAACAGAAACATCAAAACGTCGAGTACGTTTTCCTTCATTACTGGCTCTCTTTATTCATGGTGTCGGTCCCTCACATCCGAAGCGGCCGACGATTCCTCTCCTTCCGGAGGCCTCAGCATGAAACAACTCAGACCGCGCGTCAAATCGCTGGGTCAACAGCCCCGGCGCTCTGATTGAACTTCTGCCTGGGCGATCAGTTATGGGGCCTGCGCGCCCGGTTTCAAACCGCACATGCCGTTAAGGCCTTCTGGAAAACGATGAACCGCCATCGCTCTGCACCAGGCCCTGCAACTCCAGCATCAGCAGCATGGAGGAGACTTCTCGTGGACCAAGCCCGCTGTGCAGGATTAACTGGTCGATGGGTGTTGGATCAAAAGACAGCAAGCCCCACAGCCTCTGATAGTCCGGGTCATCCGGCACGGCGGGGGCCGCGTCAAGCGGCGGCGGCGCTTCGGGCGCATCCAGTGCCTTTTGCAGTTCGCCTGCCAGTTCTCCGGCCAGTGGTGTGAGGGCCTCCAGGATTTCACGCGTGTTCTCGGTGAGCCGGGCGCCTTGCTTGATCAATCGGTGGCAGCCCTTGGCCATCGGGTTGTGCAGGGAACCCGGTAGCGCAAAGACCTCTTTTCCCTGCTCGGCGGCCAGGCGCGCGGTGATCAGCGAGCCGCTGTTCAGGCCCGCCTCGACCACCAGAACGCCCAGGCTCAAGCCGGCGATGATCCGGTTACGCGCCGGAAAATGTGACCTGCGCGCGGTCGTGCCCGGTGGAAACTCGCTGACCAGCGCCCCTTCCAGGGCGATGCGCTCGGCGATCGGCGCGCTGCTGGCAGGATAAACCTGGTCCAACCCCGTACCGGTAACCGCCACCGTCGTGCCACCCACATCAACAGCCGCCTGGTGCGCGGCCGCGTCGATGCCGCTGGCCAGCCCGCTGACCACCGCCAGGCCGCAGCGACAGATCTCCGCGCTGAAGGAGCGGGCATGTTCCAGCCCTCCGGCGGTCGGATTGCGGCTGCCGATGATGGCCAGCTGCGGGCGCCACAGAGCATCGATGTTGCCTTCAACGAACACCGCGGCAGGCGGCGAGGCGATTCTTCGCAGAAGCCCCGGGTAAAGCGCGTCTTCCCAGGTGACCAGGGCCCTGGAGGGAAGCTCCAGCCATGCTAGGTCAGCCTCCAGCCTTTGCACATCCGGCGTCAGCAGCGCCTTCAGGGTAGCCGGCTCCAGACCCAGGCGCGCCGCCTGCCCCGACGCCGCCTCGAGCACCCCGCGCGGGCCTCCGCATTCCTCGATCAGGCGGACGAGCCGGGCGCCACCGAGTCCGGGGGCATGAATAAGTGTCAGCCAGTCTGACAGGCGATCCGAAATTTCCATGATGAACGAAAAAGGGGTGCGAAACCGCACCCCTCAAATATAAACGCTTTAAGTTTGCCGGTTCAGAGCGTCTCGTCCGGGTGTCGCAAGGTATCGAACTCATGCACGACGCGTGCACCGTTCATCACCATCGCGTAGCTCACCTCGTCGAAAACCCTGATGACCATGATGTGTGCATTGTATTCATCCGGCAAGGTCACTTTGTCCCCATCCCATGTCATCATGTCGGCCATGGTGCCCTGAGGATATTTGACATCATCTCGAATCCGCTCACCCGGGGTAAAAGCGGAAAACACGTGACCGGCCTCGAGACCCTGATTGGCGCCGCCGGATATTGACACCATCTGCAGCTGACCCACGCCGTAGTTGCCGCCCTCAACCGCCATCACGCGCATGTCCTCGGGCATCGGCTCCATGGGGTGCGGCATGAACTGCGCATCCCATTGGTAATCATCAACGGGCAGGACTAAATCACCCTCCTGGATCTCGCGCTGGCTGCTCATAACCTCCAGGATCGCCGGGTCGCCGTTCTTGGCCAGCGTCACCCGTGCCACCTCGTACAATTCATAGCCGATGATGTCGACCTTCTTGCCCCAGGTGTTCACGGGGCGCCAGAACCCGCTGGGCACGGTCAGGTCGTCAGGCATTTTTGCCCAATGGGTTTTGGATTGCCGGCCGCGGCGCATCTCATCACCCAGGCGGTAATAGATGTTGCCCAGCCTCACAATCGAGTACTCATCCCCAACGTTTCCGCTGAGCCCGCGGACATAGGTGCGGTCGGTCTCGAGCGCGTTGATGCGATTTTCATAATTGGCCACCACGTAGGGCAGCCCCTCGAATTCGCTGGGGGAAATCACCCTGGCGTCCTTGATGAAAGGCTTGAGCACGTCCAGGGGGATCGCGCTGATCGCGCTGCGCTGAGTCACGTAGGTCTGCGGCGACAAGCGCTTGACCGGCTTGTCCCGATCCACCATCAGGCGCGGCTGCCCATCCTGGTAGACCAGCTTGAGACGATCGCCAGGATAGATCAGGTGGGGGTTCTCCACCTGAGGATTGACGTGCCAGATGGCTGGCCACTGCCAGGGTTTATCGAGAAAGCGAGCGGATATGTCCCAAAGGGTGTCGCCCTTGACGACAACGTACTCTTCCGGATGATCGGCTCGGAGGGACACGTCCTGTGCCGCGACCGCTCCAACCAACATCGTCGCTAAAATGAGGTAGATGACTTTCCTGATCATACTCCGTCCCCAATACAACTGGCTTCCAGCCGTTGTGACCGATGCGGCCATTATTAATGTGGTGGCGAACCAAGTTCGTCATTCGATATCATAATTAAAGTCGTGAAAAACTTCACCTAATTTATTGGACGGACTTGCAATTAGATGGCCAGGTTAGAAATTCTGGAATTTCCCGATCCACGTCTCAGAACGCGGGCCAAGCCCGTGGAAACCTTCGACGACGACCTGCGCGCGCTGGTGGATAACATGCTCGAGACCATGCTGGCAGCCCATGGCATCGGGCTGGCCGCCACGCAGGTCAATCGACATATTCGGGTGCTGGTACTGGACGTTTCCGATGATCAGACCGACCCGCGGGTTTATATCAACCCCCGTATTGTCGACGAGGAAGGCTCGCGGGTTTGCGAGGAAGGCTGCCTGTCCGTCCCGGGCATCTACGCCAATGTTCAACGCGCGGAAACCGTCCGGGTGGAGGCCCAGGACCGCAACGGGGTCACGTTCCAGGAGGAGGTGACCGGCATTCACTCGGTCTGCCTGCAGCATGAAATGGACCATCTTGAGGGCAAGCTGTTCGTTGACTACCTTTCGCCGCTGAAACGCCAGATGGTCAGAAAGAAGCTGGATAAGCAGCGGCGACAAAAGCTGGCTGACCAACAGAAATCGCCCGCGCGGCCCGCACCCTGAGCGTCGACTTTCCATGCCAACCGTCGCATTGCCGCTGCGAATCGTCTTCGCCGGAACCCCCGAGTTTGCGGTTCCCGCGCTACAGGCGCTGATTGACGCAGGACATCCACCCACTGCTGTCCTGACACAACCCGACCGGCGCGCCGGTCGGGGACGAAAGCTCCAGGCCAGCCCGGTCAAGCAATGCGCGCTGGAGCATGATCTACCCGTGCTGCAGCCCCGATCGCTGCGCGAACCCGAGATCCTGCAGCGCCTGGACGCGTTCCGTCCAGACCTCATGATTGTCGCGGCCTATGGACTCATACTCCCGCAAGCGGTGCTCGACCTGCCTCGTCACGGCTGCTGGAACATTCACGCCTCGCTGCTGCCCCGCTGGCGAGGGGCGGCGCCGATTCAGCGCTGCATTCAGGCAGGAGACCGCCAAACGGGCATTTGCATCATGCGCATGGAGGCGGGTCTCGACACGGGACCCGTCTATTTTCGAGAGGCGATAGCGCTGAAAAAGGAAGAAACGGGCGGCTCGCTGCATGACCGGCTCGCGCCACTTGGCGCGAGCCTGCTGATGACGAGCATCGAAGCACTTTTGGACGGCACTTTGCCGGAGCCGGAACCACAGGACGAACGACTCGCTACCTACGCCGGCAAGCTGGAAAAATCAGAGGCGCGCATCGACTGGTCGTTACCCGCCATGGATCTCGCAAGGCAGGTTCGGGCTTTCAATCCGTGGCCGGTTGCCTGGTGCGAACTCGAGGGGGAGCGTTTGCGGGTCTGGTCCGCCGAGCCGATCGGTGACGGTCGGCAACTCGGCCCACCCGGCCAGGTCGTGGCTGCCGATGAGACCGGCATAGATATCTGCGCCGGCTCCGGCGGACTGCGCTTGCTCGAGGTGCAAAGGCCAGGCGGGCGGCGCATGCCGGTTGCAGACTATCTGCGGGCACACAGCATCCAGGTCAGGGCATGAACGCGGGACGCCATCTCGATGCCCGTGGATCAGCGGCGCTGGCGCTGGTGGAAATCCTGGAAAGAAAGGGCAGCGAAAGTCAGGGTCTTCGTCACCTCGAAAGGCTGAAGGATCGTGATCGCGCTTTTTCGCGGCACCTCGTTTTCGGGGTTCTGCGCTGGCTGGGCGCGCTTCGCTGGCTGAGCGGCCAGTTGCTGCACCGTCCGCTCAAGGCCAGGGACAAGGATGTGGAGTATCTCGTCCTGCTTGGTTTGTTCCAGCTGTGGAAGGGCGGCACCCCGCCCCATGCGGCCATTCATGAAACTGCCGGAGCGGCCCGGCAATTGAGAAAGGCATGGGCCGCCGGGGTCATCAACGCGGTGCTGAGGAATTTTCAGCGCAGCGGCGATGCGCTGCTGGATACCCTGGCAGAACAACCCGAACGGCACGCGCACCCGGAGTGGCTGCTCGGCGCGCTGCAGGCGGACTGGCCTGACGCCTGGGAATCCATCGTCGCTGAAAACAACAAACAGCCACCCATGTGGCTGAGGGTCAATGCCCGGCGTTGCACGCGAACGCAGTACCTCGACCGGCTCAGCAAGGCCGGGCTGGCGGGTCAGCCGGCACAGGACCTGGCTGAGGCGCTTCTTTGCGAGCCACCCGTGCCGGTGGAGAAACTTCCGGGCTTCAGCGACGGTCTCGTTTCGGTCCAGGACGCGGCCGCGCAGTGGGCCGCGGCGCTGATCGACGCCAGGCCGGGCCAGCGCGTTCTCGACGCGTGCGCGGCGCCGGGCGGGAAAACCTGCCATCTGCTCGAGCGCACGCCCGGCATCGAGTTGCTGGCACTGGACCGTGAGCCGCCAAGGGTCGCGCTGATTGAAGAAAATCTCGGCCGCCTGGGCCTCGAGGCACACACCTTGAACGCCGATGCCGGAGCGCCCTCGGACTGGTGGGACGGGACCGCTTTCGATCGCGTTCTGCTTGACGCCCCATGCAGCGCGACCGGCGTCATCAGGCGGCACCCCGAGATCAAGTGGCTCCGGAGTCCTGCGCAGGTTGAATCGGCGGTGAGCGAACAAGCGCGGCTGCTCGACGCGCTCTGGCCCCTGCTGAAGCCGGGCGGTATGCTTGTTTACGCAACATGCTCGGTGCTGAAATGTGAAAACAGCCTGCAAATTGGCCAATTCCTCGATCGACACGCCGATTCCGCAGCGGCGCCCATGGATGGCTTCGACATCGCGGACGGTGAACCGGGCCGGCAGATTTTGCCGGGAGAGAGGAATATGGACGGCTTCTACTATGCGCGCCTGGTTAAGTCTGCTTAGCCTTTGCGCGCTGCTGTCCGGCTGCGGGCAGCCATCCGGAGAGCATGGGTTCTACCTGCGCTCAGTAGACGTTCGCCCGGGCTACCAGCTCGTTCGAGCGCGCCTGCAACAGGATCTGAAGCTCAGCCGAGAGGCCACGGAGGCCATCGAGCATGGCGTGCCCGTCACGCTCACGGTCGAGCTCGAATTAAGAGATGCGCGGGACCTGACCCTGCTGGCAGACGATCAACGACATTACGTGATCCGGTACCTGCCCTTGAGCGAGCATTTCCAGCTCAGCGGGCGCCTCGGGGATGAAACGGAGAACTACCCGCGCCTTCGTCATGCCCTGGCCGCGCTGTCCGGGCTCGACCTGGAGTTTTCCACCGGGCCATTGGCGCCCGGACCTTACGAATTGCGCGCGCGCATCACGCTGGACAACCGGTATCTACCGGCACCCATGCGCCTGCCGGCCCTGTTGTCTGAGGGCTGGCGCCACCGGTCGGAGTGGACGACATGGCCGTTCGACATCGGCGTCTGAAGAAGTTCGCATTCCGAATTTTGCCGATCGTCGCGACGATCAGCGCCTTCTTTTTGGCCTTGCTGCTGGTCAGCGACCTCAATCAGGACACCGATGCGTTCGGCTGGCAGTACATGTGGGTCATCGTGGCGACGGGGCTGGCTCTGCTGATCCTGGCCATGACGATTGGACATCGCATTTTCGGCCTGGTGGGCAAGGTACGCCGCGAGGAGCCTGGCGCTCGCCTGGCGGCGCGCTGGGTACGCAATTTCCTGGCGTTGTCCATTCCTCCGGTGCTGGTGGTCTACGGATTTTCCGCCTACTTCCTCACGCGCACCGTCGATAGCTGGTTCGACGTACAGGTAGAGGCGGCCCTGGCAGATTCACTCGAACTCGGCCGCCAGTTTCTCGATATCCGATCGCTGGAGGTTCGCAACCAGCTTCAGCGTATCAGCGCCGAAGTCGAGGGACTGGACGATGACGTGGATTTCCTGCGCCGAGAGTTGCTTGAGCGCATCAGCGCGTCCGGCCCGGTGGAGATGTCCGTAATGGGTCAGAACGGCAGGGTGATAGCAACCGCCAATTTCAATCCACTGGCGGACCTACCGGATCGGCCCGGGGATTACGCCCTGCTGCAGGCCTGGCAGGCGGGGGAATACGCGGCGGCGGAGCCCGCGCCGGGCGGGGGGCTGAACATCCGAGTCATTCAGCGGATGGCCTCCAGCCTGCCGGCAAACCCAGACTTGCTGCTGCAGGCCATTTACCCATTGCCCCGGGACATCACGGCACTGACCACCACGATCGAACAGGAATACTACCGCTATCAAAATGTGGCCTATCTCAGAAACTCACTCAAGCAGAGCTTCCTGCTCATCCTGTCGCTGGTGATGCTGCTGACCATCTTCCTGGCCATCCTGGCCGCGCTTCAGTCTGCTCGACGAATGGTCGCGCCCATCTCCCGGCTCGGAAAGGCCACGCGGGAGGTCGCCGCGGGTGACTTGCGCCAGGCGGTGGAGATCGAGCATCGGGATGAGCTCGGCTTTCTGTCGGAATCGTTCAACGACATGACCGCCGCCCTGCTGAAGGCCAGTGAAGAAGCTGAATCGGGGCGGGCCCGGCTCCAGGCGCAGGGCGAATACCTGGAAACCGTCCTGGGATCGCTTTCCGCCGGCGTGATCACATTGAGCGAATCGGGCGCCATGGTTCGCGTCAATCGCGCCGCTGAGCAAATCCTGGGGCTGCCCGGCGGTTATGCCAATGATCGCCAGCTGGCCGACCTTGCAGACATCGCGCCGCACCTGGAGCCTTTCGTCAGCCAGGTCACCCGGCAGCATGGCCGTGGCCGGTCGGGATGGCAGAGGGAAATCCGATTGCACCGTGCAGGGGCACCCCTGGTGCTGCTGCTGAGAGGCTCGGCCCTGCCCGCCGGCGAGGGTGCCCGGCCAGGCATGGTCGTGGTTTTCGATGATGTCACCGTCCTCAACCAGGCGCAGCGCGACGCCGCCTGGGCCGAGGTCGCCCGACGGCTGGCCCACGAGGTGAAAAACCCGCTCACACCCATCCGCCTGGCCGCCGAGAGGCTGCGCATGAAGCTGGGTGACCGGCTGGGGGCCCAGGACAGGAGCATGGTCGACAAGTCCACCCGAACCATTGTTTCCCAGGTAGAAGCCCTGCGAACACTGGTTGACGCGTTCGGCGAATACGCCCGGGAGCCGGACCTGGATTTGGAGCACCTGAGACTGGACGATCTCATCAAGAACGTGATCACGCTCTACCAACAGGGCAACCCAGCCATGCGCTTCGAGCTGGATCTGTGCGCCGGACCGGAGGGCCTGTGGGCGGACGCCGGGCGCATACGCCAACTGCTGCACAACCTGATCCGCAATGCCAGCGAGGCCGGCAGCCCCGGAGACGATGTCTTTATCGGCATTTCAACCCGAGTGATGGCGACAGACGGCAGCGGTTCGGTGGAACTGAGCCTCACAGATCGCGGCCCCGGCTATCCGGACGCGGTGCTGGAAAAGCCCTTCGAGCCCTATGTCACCCATAAGCCCGGAGGGAGCGGGCTGGGCCTGGCCATTTGCCGCAAGATCGTCGAGGAACATGACGGCAGCATATCCATCTCCAACCATCCCGATGGCGGTGCTGTGGCACTGATCACGCTGCCGCTGGCCGCGGACACGGGCGCCGCTGAACGTGGCCGGAGATCGCCGCGAAGCGCCTGAAGAGCGGCGTTGCCTGGTGGCTTGAAATGCTATGCAGACCGCGGTATTTCCGGTATTCTGTTGCGTAATTACAACACCCTTGAGGATCGTCGCGCGCGTAGCCGCCCGGCTCTGGATCACCCATGTCGCAAGCCCACATTCTGGTTGTCGATGACGAGCCCGACATCCGCTTTCTCGTCAGCGAGATTCTCGAAGACGAGGGCTACAAAGTATCTACCGCGGAAAATGGCGAGGCTGCTCGCTCGGTTTACGCCAATGTTCACCCTGACCTGGTGCTGCTGGACATCTGGATGCCGGATGTCGATGGCATCAGCTTGCTGCGCGAGTGGTCCGCCGGCGGTCAGCCCGCATGCCCGGTCGTGATGATGTCGGGCCACGGAACCCTTGAGACCGCCGTGGAGGCCACGCGCCTCGGGGCCAGGGACTTCGTGCAGAAGCCACTTTCCCTGGCCAAGCTGCTGGCCACCGTGCGCCAGGCGATGGACGCGCAGGGACAGGCTTCGAGCTTCGCCCCGCAAACCGCCGCGCGGCCGCACACCGAACCCCTGGGCAGCAGCCCCGAACTCCAATTGCTGAGACAGCGTGCCGAGCAGTCTGCGCGGCATGCCTCTCCGGTACTCATCAGCGGTGAGCCCGGCAGCGGGCGGGAGCTGCTGGCCGACCACATCCATCATCTCAGCGGTCGTCCCGGCGAGATGCAGACCCTGGACCATTGCCAGGCCAACGGGGCAAGGGCGCGCGCCTATCTTCTTGGCGAGAAGACGGCCGAGGGTCACGTAGCCGGATTACTGGACCGGGCGGGCAGCGGAACCTTGTTCATTCCGGATATCCATACACTGGACGCGTCGATCCAGCAATTGCTGCTGCAGGTGCTGGAAGCGGGAAGCTGGGTGGCAGAGGGCGACAGCGAGAATCGGTCGGCGGACTTCCGCCTCGTTTCCAGCGTGAACAGCCATCCCGAATCCACTGTTGAAAGCGGCCACCTGTCCAAAGCGCTGTTCTTCCTGGTGAATGTTCTGCCCCTGAACGTGCCCTCTTTGCGCTCAAGACCAGAGGATGTGCCCGAGCTCGTTCGATTTTATGCCGAGTGGTTTCCCAATCACGAAAACCTGCCCTACCGGTCTTTTTCCGTGGCCGCCCTCAACCGGCTGCGCAATCACGACTGGCCAGGCAACGTGCGGGAGTTGCGTAATATGGTTCAGCGGCTGCTGATCCTGGGCGGCGAAGGAGAGGTCACGCCGCAGGAAATCGAGATCGCCCTGCAGCAGCACGCCCTGCATCCTTCGGAGGTCAGCCCCGCCCGACCGGGTTCTTTCGACCTTCCCTTGCGGGAGGCCCGTGAACAGTTCGAGCGCGAATATCTCGAGTATCAGTTGAAGAAAGCCGGTGGCAGCGTGGGCAAGCTGTCAGAGGCGGTTGGCATGGAACGGACCCATCTCTACCGCAAGCTTCGCGCCCTGGGCATCGACCCCAAAACGGTGGGTAAAGCAGGTAAGGCAACATGAAAATCGTCATCCTTGGCGCCGGCCAGGTAGGCACCACCGTGGCCCGCAGCCTGTCCCACGAGGACAACGACATCACGATCGTCGACACCGACGCCGACCGGCTGCGGGACCTGGCAAATCATCTTGACCTGAGAACCGTTCAGGGTTTCGGTTCACATCCGAAAGTGCTGCAACGAGCCGGCATTGAGGAGGCGGAACTGTTCGTTGCCGTGACCAACAGCGATGAAGTGAACATGGTCGCATGCCAGGTTGCGTACACCATCTACAACACGCCCACCCGCATCGCCCGGGTGCGGTCTTCGGAATACACCGACCACCAGATTCTGTTCTCCCGTGAACACTCGCCGATCGACGTGCTGATCAGCCCCGAACAGCTGATCACACAGCATATTGCCCGCCTCATCGAGTATCCGAGCGCGCTGCAGGTTTTTGATTTTGCCGACGGAAGAGCCCAACTCGTGGCCGCGCGCGCGGACGAGGGCGGGCGCCTGGTGGGCCAGCAGCTCTCCATACTGAGTCAACACATGCCCTCGGGCAGCGATGCCCGGGTCGCAGCCATCTATCGCTCGGGTGAGCTGGTCATTCCCGACGGGGATACGACGGTGGAAGAAAACGACACCGTGTTCTTCCTGGCCGCGACCCGCCACATACAGACGATGATGAAAGAAATGCGGCCGCTGGAAAACCCGATCCGCCGCATCATCCTGGCCGGTGGAGGGCACATCGGCAGCAACCTGGCCAAGCTCCTGGAGCGAGATCATCACGTCAAGGTCATAGAACGCGACCCCGAGCGGGCGGAGATGATTGCCGGGGAGCTCGAGCGGGCTATCGTCCTGGTGGGTGACTGCATGGACGAGCAGCTGTTGCGCGAGGAGGCCGTCGACGCTTCTGATGTGTATTGCATGCTCACCGACGACGACCAGGCGAACATTCTTTCCGCCTTGCTGGCCAAGCGCCTGGGCGCCAAGCGAATCATTTCAATCGTCAATCGCCCCTCTTACGTGGACCTGGTGGAGGCAGGATCCATCGATATCGCGGTTTCACCCGAGCAGATCACCATCGGCGCCCTGCTGACCCATATCCGGCGCGGTTCCATGGCCAGGGTTCACTCCCTGAGACGCGGATCCGCCGAAGCCATCGAGGCCGTGGCCCTGGGTGACAAACACAGCTCGAAGGTTGTGGGCCGCAGGATCGAGGAAATCGATCTGCCCCCCGGCACCACGATCGGCGCCATCGTCCAGGACGATGACGTTGTCATTGCTCATCACAATACCGTGATTAGGGAGCATGACCATGTCCTGCTGTTCGTACCGGACAAAGCGCAGATTCCGGCCGTGGAGCGCCTTTTCCAGGTCAGCGCCACCTTCATCTAAGCAGGCTGAACCGAAATGATGCGCCTCGCCTCCGTCCAGCGAATTCTTGGGTTCCTGATCGCGCTGTCCAGCCTGATGATGCTGCCGCCGGCCGCCGTCTCCCTCTGGTATGGCGACGGCACCATGATGATGTTTCTCAGCAGTGCCGGCATTCTCGCCCTCCTGGGGTTGCTGATCTTTCTGCCCGTGCGCCATCACAAGCGAGAGTTGCGTCTGCACGATGGGTTTCTCGTCGTGGTGGGGTGCTGGGTCGCACTTGCGCTGGTCGGCGCTTTGCCTTTCGTTCTGCTTCAATCGCCATCGCTGACCTATATCGAGGCACTGTTCGAATCCATGTCGGGGCTGACCACGACCGGGGCCACCATCATCACCCATATCGAGGAACTGCCGAAGGGCGTTCTCTATTACCGCCAGCAGCTACAGTGGCTGGGCGGCATGGGAATCATCGTGCTGGCGGTCGCGATCCTGCCTATGCTGCGGATTGGCGGCATGCAGCTGTACCGGGCCGAAACGCCCGGCCCCATTAAGGACGCCAAGCTCACCCCTCGGATCACTGAGACCGCCAAGGCCCTGTGGCTCATTTATCTCGGCATCACGGTCTTTTGCGCGGCCGCCTACTGGCTTGCCGGCATGAGCCTGTTCGACGCCATTGGCCACGCCTTCAGCACCGTGGCCATCGGCGGATTTTCAACGCATGACGCGAGCATCGCCTATTTCGACAATTCAACGATCGAGCTGGTGGCCATCATTTTCATGTTCATCTCGGGGGTGAACTTCGCGCTGCACTTTACCGCCTGGCGACGAGCCAGCATGCAGGCTTACTTTGCGGATCCGGAGCTGAGGGTCTACGCGGGGCTGCTGGTGGCTCTTGCGCTGCTGGCGAGCATCGCGCTCTTTCTCAAGGGCACCTATGGTTCATTCGCTGAAGCGCTGCGTTATGGCGCCTTCCAGATGATATCCGCCATGACGACCACCGGCTTCACCTCCACAGAGTTTTACCTGTGGGGTGGATTCGTGCCTATCCTGATGATGACCGTGGCCTTCATTGGCGGCTGCGCAGGCAGCACCGCCGGCGGCATGAAAGTCATCCGCGTCATTTTGCTGTACCGCCAGTCTGCCCGGGAAATCAGGCGTCTGATTCATCCGCACGCGGTGATCCAGATACGTGTGGGAGACCAGCAGGCTTCCAGTTCGGTCATGAACGCCGTGTGGGGGTTTTTCTTTCTCTACATCGCCACGTTCACGCTGGTGACCGTGCTGTTGAACGCCACCGGCATCGACTCGGTCAGTGCCTTCTCGGCCGCGGCAGCCAGCATCACGAACCTGGGTCCGGGCCTTTCACAGGTGGGCGCCAACTACTCCGAGCTCAACGGAGCCGCCAAGCTCGTGCTCAGCTTCGCCATGCTCGCCGGACGGCTGGAGATCTACACCTTGCTGGTGCTGCTGACACCGGCTTTCTGGCGTGATTGAACCATCCGCTCCCGCGCATCCTGGAATCACGTCCTCGACCCGTGCCGGTCAGTAGAAAGACGGCTCGCCCGCCGGCCGGGTCTTGAACCGCTTGTACGCCCACAGGTATTGGGCCGGTTCCAACTCAACGACCCGCTCGACACCGCGGTTGAGCGCCGCGAGCGCAACTCGGGTGTCCGGATCGTAGATCTCATCATCCGCCGCGACAAAACAGGCCTGGTACCGGGCCGGGCCAACCCGTCGGCAGGCCGCGAAAAGCACCGTGCAGCCTGTTTTCTGAATCAGGCGAACACTCAGAGCGCCGGTCAAGGCGGGAACCCCGAAGAACGGGGCAAACTCCCCTTTGCCCCTTCCCGGGTCCTGATCGGGCAGCACAGCCACCAGGTTACCTTCGCGCGCATGCCGATAAAGCTGTTTCAGCCCGGATGAAGTGGTCGGCGCCATGATGGCGCCAAATCGGGTTCGGTTCCTGATCACCACCTCCTGGATCGCGTCTCCGCCGCCGGGTTTGAACAGGGCCAGCAAGGGCACGCGAAACTGGGCCCAGTGGCTCATCAGCTCCCAGTTGCCGAAATGCGGCACCAGGCAAAGCACGCCGCGCTCCGCGGCCAGCGCCCGGGTGGCCAGTTCCTCATCATGCGCCGGCACAAACAGCTTCCTGAGCCGTCTTTCAGACCACGCCCAGCCCATTCCCGCCTCCAGCCCGGTCAGCACAAAATGGCGCATGCTTTCGCGGCCCAGGCGCTCGCGTTGCTCGCTGTCGAGGTCCGGAAAACAGGCTGACAAATTCTGCAGTGTCGTCTGCCTGCGGGTCTTGGCGAACCTCCAGGCCAGCCTGCCCAAGGGGTAGCTCATCCAGGCCAGCGCGCGCGCGGGAATCAATGCCAGCAGAAACACCATGGTCCTGAGCAGCCATACCCTCACGTCGAGATGGCCTCCTTGAAAGCCGCGGATCCCAGCCTGCTAACATGGGCCGGAAAAGACGTCTTCGGAGCTGATATCAATGATTGCATTGCTGCAAAGAGTATCTGAAGCCAGGGTGCTTGTTAATGGCCCGGGGCAGGAGCACCGCGTAACCGGCAGCATCGGCCGCGGGATACTGGCATTGATTGGGGTTGAACGGGGTGACACGGAAGCACAGGCGAACCGATTGCTGCAGCGCGTGCTCGCTTATCGCATGTTTGACGATGACGATGGAAAGATGAACCTCAACCTGGAGCAGGTCGGTGGCGAACTGCTGCTGGTTTCCCAATTTACGCTGGCCGCGAATACCAACAAGGGCAATCGCGCGAGCTTCACCAGCGCCGCAGAACCTCAGGATGGACGTCGGTTGTATGACTACCTGCTGAGCCAGGCCCGCGCACGACTGGGCACCTGCCCTTCAGGTGAGTTTGGCGCGCATATGCAGGTGGAACTGGTCAACGACGGGCCGGTGACGTTCTGGTTGCAGGTGAAGGCCTCATAATTTCCGAACCCCGCCTCACACCCCATCCGCTTCGACACCCTCCAGTTCTTTCAGCTTTCGGGTCAGCGTATTGCGACCCAGCCCCAACAGACGGGCAGCCTCAATACGCTTGCCGTTGGTGTATTCGAGCGCGCAATTGAGCGCAACCCGTTCGAGTTGCTCCCGTGCCGCGGCCATCAGGTCTGGGCGCCCGGAACGCAGCGATTGCCGCATCCAGTGCCGCAAGTGCTCAGGCCAGCCATCCACGCTCTCCGAGCCCGCCTGTGAGACGGTGTCTGGGGGCAAATCCTCGATAAAAATCTGCTCGCCGGGGGCCATGACACACAGCTGCTGACAAAGGTTCTGCAACTGTCGAATATTCCCGGGCCAGCTCATCTGCTGCAAGCGGTCTATTGTTTCCGGGCGGAAGCGCTTGACCTCCAGCCCCATTTCCAGGGCCGCCGCCTGCAGAAAATGGCTGGCCAGCGCCGGTATGTCCTCCTGGCGCTCACGCAAAGGGGGCAGGGCAATATTGATCACGTTGAGTCGGTGATACAGGTCTTCCCGGAAAGAACCTGCGGCAATTTTCGCCTCGAGATCCTGATGCGTCGCGGCAATAACGCGCACGTTGGCGCTGAGCAGGTCTCTTCCACCTACCCGGTAGTAATCCCCCTCTGCCAGCACCCGTAACAAGCGGGTCTGAAGGGGCAATGGCATGTCTCCAATTTCATCCAGGAACAGGGTCCCGCCTGAGGCTTCCTCGAAACGCCCGGCTCTGCGCGCGTGAGCACCGGTAAACGCCCCCCGCTCATGACCAAACAGCTCGGACTCCAGCAGGTCAGAGGGAATCGCCGCGGTGTTGATGGCGACAAACGGGCCGGAAGCACGCGGGCTGTGTTCATGCAGCGCCCTGGCCACCACCTCCTTTCCAGAGCCTGTCTCACCCGTAATGAGCACGCTGATCGCGGTTCGCGACAGGCGTCCTATGGTGCGAAAAACATCCTGCATGGCCGCTGATTCGCCAATCAGGCGGCCGCTCCCACCGGCGGCATCGCCCCGGTGGGCGGCTTTGTTGCCCGCGCAGGCCCTGGCCACAACGGACAGCACCTGCTCGAGGTCAAAGGGCTTGGCGATGTAGTCGAACACGCCCTGCTTGAATGCGGAGACGGCCTGATCCAGGTCCGAGAAGCCGGTGATGGCGATCACCGGTATTTCCTTGCCCATTTGATCCAGCGTCTCCAGCACGCTGAGTCCATCCGCGTCCGGCAGGCGGATGTCCGTCACGATCACATCGGGCGAGTCACTCTGCAGCGCACCGGCGATGTCGCCAACCTTCGAAAACGCCTGCACGGAGTAGCCGTCTTTTTGCAGCGCTCGCTGCAGCACGAAGCGAATCGCTTCATCATCATCAACGATCCAGACGCGGGTATGTTCAGCCATTGACGGCCTCCTCCATCACGGTCTGCTGGGTCAGCGGCAAGCGCAGGCTGAAACGGCTTCCCTCGGCCAGGGCCTCGTAGGAAAGAAGCCCACCGTGTGCCGCGGCAATCTGCTGTGCCAGCGCCAGACCCAACCCGGTGCCATCACGCCGTCCCGTCACCAGGGGGAGAAAGAGCAAAGCCCGGATGTCCTCCGGCACACCATCGCCGTCATCCTCAACGTCAATTCGCGCCAACATCCCGCACCCGGTCGGCAAAAACGACGCCTCATGCTCGATTCGTGTTTTGAGGAGAATATTCCGGGCGCCCGCCTGGCCGGCGTTACGGATCAGATTGAGCATCACCTGGCGCAGCGCCGAAGCGTCTCCCGGCAGCAGGGGTATGCTGGGGTCATAGTCACGCTCGAAAACGACCCGGCCGGCTGATTCTGCCCGCAGCAGATCCAGGGCTTCATCGATGACTTTATAAATGTCCGCTCTGCTGTGACTCAGCCTTGGCTGACCAAAGCGTTTGATCAGTTCCTCCACCCGGTCGACTTCACGCATGATCAGCCTGGCCAGCGTGCCCAGCTCCTCGTCTTTGAGCTCACCCGCCAGCATTTGCGCGGCGCCACGAATCCCGCCCATGGGATTGCGCAGTTCGTGGCCCAGGTTTCGCCTGAGCAGATTCAGCATTCCGGTTTGCACCTCACGCTGCTGCAGCTGCCACCAGTTGCGATCATGTCGCATATCGTGAAACTCGAGCAGAAGGTGCCCGTCGGGCAATGCCTGGGTGACGCAATCGTAAAGCCCGCCCGGCATCGAGCACTCTCGCAAGTGACGCTGGTTGCCGTCTTCGCGGGTAGCGGCGGCTGCGTCGAGCAACGCCTCAGGCATGTCCACCCGGTCGTCGAATGACTGCCCGGCCAGCCGGTCCCTGCCGCCATCCAGGCATTGCTCTGCCGCCAGGTTCATCTGCTGAATACGGTTGAGCGCATCCAATTCCACGACGGCTGTTTGCAATTGATCCAACATGCGGCCGCGCGGTCATCGCCTCGCAGGTGCCGGTCTGGCGGGGCCGCCAAAGTTCTGGGAGAACTGTCGAACGTAGAAAGTCACCGGCGCAGCGTCGGCAATAACCCGCAGCTGCGAATCCACCAGCCTTGCCGATATGGTGTGTTCACCCCGGTCGACTTGCTGAACCGTGATGGCCGAAGACACGGTGGGCTCCAACTGGGTGCCATCCAGGCTGATGATGACCGCCATGCCCGGCTGTAGCGCATAACGCGTATCCCAGGCGATGGTCACCACATTGCCGGTGCCCTCCACATATTCGTCCTGGGCCGGCTTGGTGATCTGGAAGTCGCGGTAGCCCCGACGCAGTTCCCGGATATCGGTCACCGCCTCTTCTCCTGGCTCCGCGGCCTCAGACTCGACCGGCTCAGGCGCCTTGACGGACTCGATCACGCTGAGACCCGGCAACTCCACCGGCTTCGCGTCCGGGTCGGGCGGCTGGTCTGTGTAAATCACGTTGCCGTTCTCATCTACGGTTTTGTAAACCTGCGCCGCGGCGGTAGCGGTAAAAGCCACCAGACACGCGGCCATCAGTACTTTCGATAGCAATCCGGCTGTAGAACTGTTCATTGGCAATACTCCTTGTTTACCCGGCCGGGAAAGACCCCGGCCGGTTTGCCCGGAACTGCCGCAAATCCAAAGCCGGCAGTACCCTTAGACAGAATAGTACATGTCGAATTCGACCGGATGGGTCGACATGCGGAAGCGCGTGACCTCGTCCATCTTCAACGCGATGTATCCATCGATCAGGTCATCGCTGAACACGCCGCCCGCCTTGAGGAAGTCGCGGTCTCCATCCAGGGCCTCCAGCGCCTGGTCCAGGCTGTGGCAGACGGTCGGGATCGAAGCCTCTTCCTCTGGCGGCAGGTCGTACAGATCCTTGTCCAGCGGTGCTCCCGGGCTGATCTTGTTGATGATGCCATCGATGCCCGCCATCATCATGGCGGCAAACGTCAGGTAACCGTTGCCGGCCGGGTCGCCAAAGCGGATCTCAATTCGGCGTGCTTTGGGGTTGGCCACATGGGGGATGCGGCAGGAGGCAGACCGGTTGCGGGCAGAATAAGCCAGCATGACCGGGGCCTCGAAACCCGGAACCAGTCGCTTGTAGCTGTTGGTGGTGGCATTGGCGAACGCGTTGATGGCCCGTGCGTGCTTGAAGATGCCGCCGATGTAATGCAGCGCCATGGGTGACAGGCCACCGTACTCATCGCCGGAGAAAAGATTCTGTCCGTCTTTGACCAGGGACTGGTGTACGTGCATGCCCGACCCGTTGTCACCCACCAGCGGTTTCGGCATGAACGTTGCCGTCCGACCCTGGCGGTGGGCGACGTTCAGCACCGCGTATTTCATCATCAGCAGCTGGTCTGCCTTGGCCGTCAGCGTGTCAAACCGGGTGCCAATCTCGCACTGACCGGCTGTTCCCACCTCGTGGTGATGGACCTCAACGCCCATACCCATGCCCATCAGGATGTCGCAGATGTCTGCGCGCAGGTCGTGCAGCGAGTCCACCGGCGGTACCGGAAAATAACCGCCCTTGACCCGGGTGCGGTGCCCGAGGTTTCCGCCCTCGAATTCGGTGCCGGTGTTCCAGGCCGCCTCCTCGGAATCAATGTGGTAGTAGGAACCCGACACGTCATTGCCAAAACGAACATCATCGAATACGAAAAATTCCGGCTCGGGACCAAAATAAGCCGTGTCGGCAATTCCGCTCGACTTCAGAAAAGCTTCCGCACGCTTCGACAGCGAGCGAGGGCAGCGGCTGTACCCTTCAAGCGTGTCCGGCTCGAGCACATCACACCTGAGCACAAGCGTGCTCTGCTCGGTGAACGGATCGACGAAAACCGCGTCCGGATCAGGCATCAGCACCATGTCCGATTCATTGATGCCCTTCCATCCCGCAATCGAAGAACCGTCGAACATCTTTCCTTCTTCGAAAAACTCATCATCGACCGCGCCGGCCGGAAGGGTGACGTGTTGTTCTTTACCGCGGGTGTCGCAGAATCGGAGATCGACGTAGGCAATGCCCTCGTCACTGATTTTTTTGAGAATGTCAGCTGCACTCATGTTGGCTTGTCCTCTGTGGATGGCAGGTCATGACCTGAAATGGTTCAAGATATACATGCAGAAGTCATGCCAAAATCAGTGAAACAGCCTTATCAGAAGTTGACAACTATTTGGAAGAAGATAGCACCACAATCAACTCATGATTACGGATTTTAACGACCTTCTCAGATCGGCTTGAGACACTGCCTGCCAGCAGATCACCACTTATGCACCATTATAGAACACTAAGGAAACTTAATGCACTATTATTGTGCATTACCAGGCCAACCACACCAACAAGGCGCCCAGCAGCAGCCGGTAGATGATGAACGGCAGCAGCCCCACGCGCCTGAGCAAAGCGAGGAACACCGCGATACACACCCATCCGGCCAGCGCTGATGCGCCAATCGCCAGCCCAAACAGCGTCCAATCGATGCCGCCGGAACCCTGGAGCATACGCAGCAAACCATAGACACCCGCCGCCGAGATCACAGGGATGGCCAGCAGAAAAGAAAACTTTGCCGCATCTTCCGCACCAAAACCGAGCATGCGCCCCATGGTGATGGTGACCCCCGAACGCGACGCGCCCGGGATCAGCGCGAAGGCCTGGGCGATGCCAATCCAAAGCGCCGGACGCAGCGTCATGTGCTCCAGCTTTTTACCGCTGCCAGAAAAAGCATCCGCCACCCACAGCAGCACACCGAACACGAGGGTGGACATGGCAATGATCTTCACATCACGGAGGTGGGTCTCAACCCAGCCTCCGGCCAGCCCGCCCACAGCGATAACCGGAATGCTCGCGAGGACCAGGTACTTTCCCAACGCGCGGTATCTTGCCTGCTCCGGCTGGATGGCCGGTGACAGCCACGCACTGACCATCTGCCAGATCATATGTCGAAAATAGAACAGCACCGCCAACAGCGTGCCCACGTGCGTGGCCACGTCGAACACCAGCCCCTGGTCCGGCCACTGGAACAGCTTGCTGCCGAGAATAAGGTGCGCGGAACTGGAAATCGGCAGGAACTCGGTCAGGCCCTGTATCAGGGCCAGCACAATCAGTTGCAGCAGGGTCATGATCAGGGCCTGTCACTATCAACCCGACGGATTTCGGAACTGGGACTTTACCCCATCACGACCCGGGCTGCCCGCCCATCGGGCGCCGCCGGCAACACTAGGACCAGTGATCGAGCAAGCGTCGCATTTTCCAGTGGCGATGAAAATTTCGCGGCTTTTTCTTGAGGCCGGCCACCCGCTCTTGCGCGAGCGCATCGATGGCGTCCAGCGTTCGCTGGCTGGAGCGGCCGTCACGGTAGGGATGTGTCTGGTCCGCGTAGCGCCGAATGCTCTTCATCAGTTCGTGGGGTCTTGATGCAGCGTGCTCGAGCGCCGGGCCGATGTCCTGCGTCTGTTGCACATCCACCAGGTAATCCGCCGACTTTGCCGACCGGAAGGTGACCACAGGCTTCAACTGCACCAGGAACTCGGAAATAATCGAAGAGGTGTCACACAGCATTACTTCCGCCGCCGCCAGCCAGGGCAACAAATTGTCTGTTTCCACAAACTCGAGACCATCGGTCTGCGCGGCGCGATAAGTATCGACGATCTCCCTCGGCATCTTCGGGTGCATATTGACCACCCACTTCCACGGGCCGGTTTCCGACAGCGCCAGGAGTGTATCCAGCACATGCGGCGCGGCGGACAGGCGCGGTGTGTGCGTGGATGCGAACAACGCCAGCGGCCGGTCTGACTCAGGAAGTGTCAGCGAACCATCGAACAGCGGATCCAGTTTGGACCATCCTGTCTCGGCAGCGAGAAAGTGCCCGTGTTTTTTCGCCAGGGCTTCGAAAGGAGCCGTCGTGTTAGGGCCGTGCGTGCAGTACAAATCGAACAAGCCCCGCACGATAAAGTGATACTGCACGCCATCGCGCCGGCGGCGCTTGCCGGAGTTCAGCCCGTGAAACACTTCGATCTTGAGACCGGGCAAGAACCCGGGCACCTCGTTACCGGGCACCAGGACCGCGTACGGGTTCCATTCAATGGCTTCGCTGACATGCTCGAACACGCGCTCGTCGGATCGCAGGTAATGCCGGTTGACCTCTCCTCCTACAGGCAGCCAGGCCGTTTCACCACCGCGCTCCCTGATGGCCCGCTGGATCGGCCGCAACACGGCAAAGCAATAGTCGTATTCGATGTAAAAAAGATACCGCCTGGCCACCGTCATATTTCCGCCAGCACCTCCTCATACAGCGCGAGGGTCTCTTCCACCGTATCTTCATTCCGGAAGCGGGTTCCGATCCTTTCCCGGGCCGCCTGCCCCATCTGTTTCCGCATGCTCTGATCGGCGTACATGCGCTCCATGGCGGCCGCCAGGGCATCGACATCACCCACCGGCACCACCAGGCCGCATTCGCCGTCCACGATCAAGTCGGTATTGCCACCCACCGGGGTAACGATAGCGGGCACACCATAGGCCATGGCCTCGATAACGGCACGGGAGAGGCCCTCCCCGTCCAGCACCGGTAACGCGCAGACATCGGATGCGGCCATGATGGCAGGCGCGTCCTGCCGGAAACCCGCAAAGTGAACCCGCTCCGGATGATGAATGGCGGCGATCTCCTCGCGCAGAGCGTCATTGCCCTCATGGCCCAGGAACAGGATATGGATGACGTGAGCGGGATCGGTTCGCCCCAGCGCCCGCACCAGTTCCCACAGACCTTTGCGCGGTCGGAGCCGCGAAGAACAGGTCACCACCATGGCGCCCGCGGGTATGCCGAACTGGCCGAGGTCAGCCGGCTTGTCCTGATACCAGTCGAGCTGATGTCCCTTGTTGATGGTGACCACCTTGTTCGGGTTCAACCTGAGCCCAAACAGCTGCAAGCCCAGCAAATAGCGTCGAATCTCCTCCGCGACACAAATGATCCGGCTGATCCGGGGGTTCAGGAATCGATACCAGGACAGCGGAGACCACCAGCTGACGTTGCCGATCACGCCCCGATACGCGATCAGCTTGACCGGCAAGCCGCGGGTGGCCAGCACCATGTGCAGTACGGTTCGGTTGGTGAATGCATGGACAATACCGATGCCTTCACGAATTACGGTCTGGCGAATCAGGCGCAGCGCGTCGCGGTCGAGCTTGCTGTCCAGCGGAAGGTCCATCACCTCGATCCCGGCGGCCTGCATTTTCTGGACGTGCGGCGAACGGGTATCGGCCATCACAAAGACCTGGACGCCGCGCCGCCGCATGCCGATGATGGTCGCGGATTCGGGCCGGTCACTGTTCTTGGTGATGTACAGAACGCGCATGTTGTCAGTCCGAACCTTCGGCACTCAAGCGCCAAAGCGCCAGGTATTTATAGAAACAAAAGAAACTGGAAAAACCCGCCAGGGCGAGCCCCGCCACGCCATCCCTGAAACCCTGCTGGAAGATCCACTGCTTGATGAATCGGGAAACCGGGCTGAGCAGCATTTTGCCCGGGCTGGCCCGCTGACCCCTGTCATGCATCGCCTGCGCCTGCATGGAAGCATAAGAAGCCCACTTCGCGACCGCCTCATCGAGGCTTGGCGCCGTGTCATGCATCAGGTCACCCGGCAGTTCATCCACCGCGCAATCCGCGATCACTTTTTCGTGCACATGGTCATCACTCCAGCGGGCCTGCCTGCGGTCAAACAACCTGACTTTTGCATCGGGGTAGCCGCCGCCAAAACTCAGCGGCCGGCCCAGGAACAGGTTGCGGCGCGCGCAGCGGTAAGCACCCGACCGGGGCGATGGTGTAAACCGTTCCATGATCGCGCCCTGAAGGCCGTCGCTGAGCCACTCGTCCGCGTCCAGGCAAAGCACCCAGTCATGCGTGGCCTCCTGCACGGCAAATTGCTTTTGCTTGCCAAAACCCGGCCAGTCGTGATGCACCACCCGCGCACCATGGGACCTGGCCAGTTCGACCGTCCCGTCCGTACTGCCGGAATCCACCACCAGGAGCTCATCACACATCGACAGGCTGGCGAGGCAGCGCTCGATGTTCCTGGCCTCGTTCAGCGTAATGACCACGCCCGAGAGCGGCAGCTTGTTCGATAGCGGCAGCTTATTCATGCGTGCAAATGATCAGGGCTGATAACTGACCCGATAGATCACCCCGGCCTGGTCATCCGACACGAGCAGCGCGCCGTCGGGCATGACCAGCACGTCATTCGGACGGCCCCAGTTTTCCTCACCCTGCAGCCAGCCGCTGGCGAACACTTCCTGGCCGGAGACGGCGCCATCGGCTTCGAATCGAACCAGCTTGACCCGGTATCCGATCTTCTGGCTTCGGTTCCAGGAGCCATGCTCGGTGACGAATAACTGCCCTTTGTATTCATCCGGGAACATGTCGCCCGTGTAAAAAGCCAACCCCAGGGGGGCGACATGGGGGCCCAGGTTCAGCGCCGGGGCCACGTAGTCGCCACAGGCCTTGCCGGCGCCAAATTCAGGATCGGGCACATCGCCCTGATGGCAATAGGGAAAACCGAAGTGCATCCCCGGTTCCGGCGCATGGTTCAGTTCGCAATCGGGAATATCGTCGCCCATCATGTCCCGGCCGTTGTCCGTAAACCACAGTTCGCCGGTATCCGGGTGAAAGGCCAGGCCAACGCTGTTGCGCACGCCCCTGGCGTAGGTTTCCACTCCGGAGCCATCCGGATGCATGCGCCTGATCTCGGCAAAACCCGCTTCATCGCAAACGTTGCAGGGCGCGCCGACCGGCACATACAACCTGTCGTCTGGCCCGAATCTCAAGTATTTCCAGCCGTGATGCTGCTTGTCAGGCAAATCGCCGCGAACCACCACGGGATCCGGCGGATCGTCCAGGGCGGCTTCTATTCCGTCATAGCGGAGAATCCGGTCGATGGCGGCCACGTACAGGGCGCCGTCGCGAAACTCCAGCCCCGACGGCATCTGCAATCCGCTGTCAATCACCCGGACCCGGTCAGCTACCTGGTCTCCGTCGCTGTCGGTCACGGCGTAGACGTTGCCTTTTCTTCGACTGCCCACGAAGAGCGTTCCCTGGTCACCCAGGGCCATCTGGCGCGCGTTGTCCACACCCTCGGCATAGACCGAGATCGCAAACCCTTCCGGTAACTCGATCTGATCCAGTGACGGATCCGTGCACCCCGCCTGGGAAAGAGGAAGCGTAAAGACCAGGGCGATGAGGCACGACTTTTTCATGCAGCCCATGGTAACAGCAGGCCTGACAGTATAAAACGCCAGGCCCTTTGGCCTAGAATTGACGACTGTCTTGTGTTCGTGGAGATATCGATGCAACGCGTCATTTTGATTTTGGGCCTCGCGACCTGCCTGTGCGCATGGGCCAAACCCGCTGCAGACTATTTGCCCGCTGACGCCAACCTCGATCCGGCCGTTCCGGCCCCGGAGGAGATTTTGGGTTGGGAAGTCGGGGATTGGCGGATCACCCACGATCAACTGGTCACTTACATGTACGCGGTAGCGAACGCGTCGGACCGCGTCAGCATCAAGGTCATAGGCCGAACACATGAGCAGAGGCCCATGCTGCAGCTGATTTTCACCGCGCCTGAGAACAGGGACGGGCTCGAGCAGATGCGGCAATCACACCTGGCGGTTGCGCGGGGCGAGCGCGATGACAGCACGCCACTGGTGGTCTGGCTGGGCCAGAGCATTCACGGCAACGAGGCCAGCGGCAGCAACGCCGCCCCGCTGATCGCGTACTACCTGGCCGCCTCCGGGTCCGACTTCGTCGTGAATTTGCTCAAACAGTCCGTGGTCCTGCTCGATCCCAGCTTCAACCCGGACGGCATGCAGCGATTCTCCACCTGGTCAAACGCCAATCGCAGCAAGCACCCGGTGGCCGACCGCAACCACCGTATCCACAACGAAGACTGGCCCCAGAACCGCACCAACCATTACCTGTTTGATCTCAACCGCGACTGGCTGCCCCTGGTTCATCCCGAATCCAGGGCCAGGGTGGCAGAACTGCACCGGTGGCTGCCCCACGTGCTGACGGATCAGCATGAGGCGGGAAGCGCCACCGGATACTTTTTCCAGCCCGGCGTGCCGGAGCGACAAAACCCCTTGCTGCCCGCTGAAACGCTGGAGATGCACCGCAAGCTCGGGGCTTACCATGCCGAAGCCATGGACGAGGCGGGTGAGCCGATCTACACCGAGGACAGCTTCGATGATTTCTATATTGGCAAAGGATCGACGTACACGGACATCAACGGCGTCATCGGCATCCTGTTTGAGCAGCCCCGGATCAACGGCCCCGAAGTGGAGAGCCCGATCGGGCCCATGACCTTCAAACGCGGCATCAGCAATCAGCTGCGTACAACGCTGTCCACACTGCGTGGCGCCCATGCGCTGCGCGATGATCTGATCGAGTATCAGAAAAACTATTTTGACATCATGGCCGAGCGCGCCCGCGAGGCCGGCTTCGACGCCTGGGTCATCGGCGATGACGGAGACCCGGAGCGGGCCCGGGTGCTGATGGACGTGTTCAGACAGCACCAGATTGAATTCAACCTGCTCGATGAAGCGTTGAACATTGACGGGCAGCGCTTCGAGCCAGGCCATGCCTTTGTGCTGCCGACTCGCCAGCGCCAGTTTGCTCTGCTGCAGGGCATGATGGAACGCCGCACCCAGTTCAAGGACGAGACCTTTTACGACGTCTCGGCCTGGACGCACCCGCTGGCTTACAACCTGCCCTATGCCCGGGCCAAACGCATGCCGGATACCCGCGCGGCATCGCTGTCAACAGAGGCAGGGTCCCTGCCCAAGCCGTCGGTGGCCTGGCTGATCCCATGGGGTCAGCTGCGAGCGCCCGCCCTGTTGCAGGCATTGCTGGAGGCTGGCGCGCGGGTCCAGGCCGCCACCACGCCGTTCATCGCCAGGACCACCGCAGGCGAGCGCTCTTTCCTGGAAGGCACTCTGCAATTGCATGTCGCCACCCAAAAGCCTGCAGCGCTTGAGGCCATCGAGGAGATCCTGACCCGGGCGGCGCAAAGCGGTCTGGACGTCCACTCCGCCACCAGCAGCCTGACACCCGACGGGCAGGATCTGGGTAACCGTGATTTTGCCTTCCTCGAGCCGGTCAAGCCATTATTGCTGTCCGGGCCTGGCACCTCGGCCTACGATGTCGGCGAAGTCTGGCATCACCTCGATACGCGCCTCGGCTTCGCGCCGGTGATGGTCAACATCCGGCAGTTGGGCGGAATCCGCTTATCGGAATACACCCACCTGGTCATGACCAGCGCGTCCTATGAGCGTCTGGGCAAGGCCCCGATGAAAAAAGTGGCTGCATGGGTCAAAGAAGGCGGCATCCTGATTGCCATGGGCAAAGCGGCGACACGGATCGAGTCGATCTGCTTCAAAACGGACCCTGACTCATGCCAGGACCCGGCCACAGACACGGGCAAAGACAAGGGCAAAGACACGGCCACAGACACGGGTGAAGAGAAAGCCGAGGATGAGGCGGCGCGCCGCAACTACGCGGATTTTGACAAAGACTTTGTCCAGCAGATTGTCGGCGGCGCCGTTGTGGCCGCCACCCTGGACCGAACCCACCCCCTGGGCTTTGGCTACCGGCGCGATGATCTGGCGATGTTTCGCCGGGGCACCGTTGTACTCAAGCCCAGCGATAATGCTTACTCGACGCCATTGCGATTCACCGACCAGCCTTTGCTCAGCGGGTTCATGGGCCCGGACCGCCTGGAGGACATCCAGGGCCAGGCAGCCGTGATCGCCGAGCGGCAGGGTCGCGGTCTGGTCATCCGGTTTTCCGATAACCCACTCTTCCGCGGCTTCTGGAGAGGCACAGAACGCCTGTTCGAAAACAGCCTGTACTTTGGCCAGACCGTCCGAACCACGCGCCTGCCCAGGTGATGATCGCGCCGATCGGGAGGGGGACTGGGCAAGACCAATGACCCATGGCATGGACGACGAAAGACGATATATTGGCGACTTAATCAGGGGTGAGAGCACCATCGGGCGCTGTAATGCGCGCGAACGGTTTTGTTACTGATAGCAGCCAGATCGCTGAGGGGAGTGAATCGGGCCTGTCGTTGACCGCGGGGATAAAAACGGCTTGTCACTCTTTGGAGAGTTAAAACGCAGGAACGTATTCCGCGTCGGGATTGCCTATGTGGTGACCAGCTGGATCATCATCCAGGTGGCGGACACGCTCAATTCCATGCTCGGCCTGCCGGAGTGGGCCCCCAAGCTCGTTCTGCTGATATTGCTCATCGGCTTCCTGCCCGCCCTGGTTTTTGCCTGGGCTTTTGAGCTGACCCCAGAGGGTATCCAGAGAGAAAGTGAAATCGATCGCACCCAGTCCGTTTCCCGGGAAACGGGAAAGCGGCTGAACCGCGCCATCCTTATCCTCCTGGCGCTGGCCGTGGCTTACCTGTTGTTTGACAAATTCTGGGAGAGCCCCTGGCAGAACCCCGGGGCATCTTCCCACGACCCTGAGCCGGTGATGGCGGGTGACGGGGCTCAGCAGGCTGCAGCGCCCGCGTCCGATTCCGATGAACTCATCTCCCGCCAGTCCATTGCAGTGCTGCCCTTTGAAAACCGCAGCATGCTGGCGGAAGACGTCTTCTTCGTCCAGGGCATTCACGACGACTTGCTCACCAACCTGGCCCGCATCGGCGGCATCAAAGTCATATCTCGCACCACGGTCAGCCAGTTCGCCGACACCGAAAAGACCCTTCCCCAAATCGCCCGTGAATTGAACGTGGCACACGTCATGGAGGGGTCAGTGCAGCGAGCGGGAGACACCGTCCGCATCAATGTGCAATTGATCCGGGCCGACGCTGATGATCACGTTTGGGCCCAGGCGTTTGATCGTCAGTTGACCGCTGAAAATCTGTTTCGGATCCAAACAGAAATCTCCGAGCATATCGCTGAGACGCTCGAGTCAACACTGTCCGCCGAGGAGCGACAGCGCATTGATGAACGGCCGACCGACAATCTCGCCGCCTACAATGCCTACCTTCGAGGAAGGCAGGCTTTAAGCCTGAACAGCTCAGAAGGCGCTGATCGCGCACTGGTGGAATTCAGACGGGCCACTGAACTGGATCCGGAATTCGCCCTCGCCTGGGTCGGTCTGGCGTTCAGCGCCGGGCAGGGCTTCAGTTTCAGCGACATGGACATGGAAGAGACCCTGCAAATCACCCGCGAGGGGGTCAATCGCGCGCTCGAACTGGACGATCAGCTGGGCGAGGCCCACTTGGCGCACGCCGATTTAATCCGCCGCGAACAGGGGTCATGGATGCCCGAGTATGAACAGGCCCTGACCCGGGCCATCGAGCTAAGCCCGGGGCTGGCCGATGCCTGGATACGCTATGCCGCGCACCTGGCACCGCACCCGGACCGCGCGGACGAGGCGCTTTTTGCCGCGGAAAGGGCTTCTGAGCTGGATCCGCTGTCCAATAGCGTGCAAACGCAGATGGTCTGGATATTGGGCAGATTGGGGCGTTTCGAGGAAGCCGAGGCCCGGTTGCAACAACTGATCCAGATGAATGAGCGCTTTGCGCTGAATTACTCGACCCTGTCGCAGATGAAGTTTGCCCAGGGCCAGCTCGCCGATTCGCTGTACTGGCTGAGGGAGGCGCAGAAACGGGACCCCGGCAATATCGTCTTTCAGCTGGCTGAAGTCTGGACGCTGACATCCCTGCGGCTGGAAGACGAATACGAGGACCTGATTGCGCGGGTGGAACGCCTGGACCCGGCCAGCACCACACTGGCCATGGTAGAGAGCGTCCTGTACCTGAGCCAGGGCAAGCTGGAAGCAGCGCTGGCGGCGGCGAAAGCCTGGGTTGAAAGGACTGGCGAGGGCCATGGCAGAACTCGCGCTTCAGCGCTGGGCTGGCAATCGACCGTGCACAGCTACCGCGGAGAATACGCCGATGCGATGGCTTTGCTTTCCGAGGCCGGGTTCAGCGCGGCAAGCCCGGAGTCGCTGCTGGGCATGGCCAGGGACGTGCCCGGCAGAGCCTGTACCTTTGCATGGGTGATTCATTCAGAGCTGGACACCTCACTGGCTGAGGACATCAGCCGGGAGGCCATTGGGCATACCCTGACACGTCGGCCCCATGAGCAGCGCCGAAGAGGCATGGATCTGATTCAATGCCACATGGTCCTGGGCGATATTGACGGCGCCCTGTCACGAATGGAGCAGGCCATAGAGGACGGCCAACTGGGTTCATGGTGGCTGCCGATCAGCCACCCCATGTTTGATATCCTCCGGATGGAGCCTCGGTTCCTGGACATCAAACAGCGCATTGACAGGGATATCACTGCGCAAAGAGACGAATTTATCGGATTGACGCGAGAGAAGAGTAGAGAATGAGTATTTTCGCCGAGTTGAGGCGCCGAAATGTATTCCGGGTAGGGGTGGCCTACGCCGTCGGCGCATGGCTGCTTCTGCAGCTCACCGAAGTCCTGTCGGAGCTCCTCACCCTGCCCGAAAAAGTCGGGCCGATCGTCGTGGCGCTGGTGGTGATCGGCTTACCGATCACTCTGATCCTGGCCTGGTTATACGAGATGACACCGCAAGGCATCATGCGCGAGAAAGACGTGGACCGCTCGCAGTCCATTACCCGGCAAACCGGGCGAAAACTGGACCGAACCATCATCGGCGTACTGGCCGTAGCGGTGGCATACCTGCTGGTCGACAAGCTGGTGCTGCGGCATTCCGTAGACCCTGTCGCACAATCCGCCACCGAAGTGGCACAGGACGCAGCGCCGGACAGCCCCGCCTCGGTGGCCGTTTTACCGTTCGTCAACATGAGCAACGACAGGGAAAACGAGTATTTTTCTGATGGCCTGACCGAAACCCTCCTGCACATGCTGGCACAGCTGCCCGATCTTCGCGTGGCCGCGCGCACATCCTCATTCGCCTTCAAGGGCGAGAACACAAGCGTGGCGGATATCGCTGCAACGCTGGGGGTTGAGCATATCCTGGAGGGCAGCGTGCAGAAGTCCGGCGACCGTGTGCGCGTGACCGCTCAGCTCATTCGGGCCCAGGACGGTTTTCACATCTGGTCGCAAAACTATACCCGTCCCCTGGAAGACATCTTCGCCATACAGGACGAGATCGCCACCGATGTCGCCAGCGCGCTGGACACGTCCCTGTTGAGCGCCAACGACCACATGCACCGTGTCGAGACGACCAGCCTGGGGGCTTATGAGCTCTACCTTAAAGCCATCGAACAACAGGCCGTATTTTCCTATGGGAGCCTGGCCGAGGCAGAGGACCTGTTCAAGCAGGCATTGGCAGAAGACCCCGCATTCATTGATGCCAAGCTGGGCCTGGTTCGCAACCTGGTCAAGATGAATGACACGGGTTTGATTGATGATGAAGACCTTCAGCGCCAGTCCGAACCGCTGATCGCTGAGGTTCGGTCCAGGCAGCCGGACAACCGCCTGGCCGAAGCGCTGGAGTTGGCCGTCGAGCTGCGCCAGCAGTCAGTGCTCATGGATCCGGTACAGCGCGATGAGCGCATCAGTCGCCTGCGAAGCCTGATGCCGTTAATACCCACTGAGAGCTACTTGCGGCAGTTGCTGGTCAACGGATTGGCCGGGTACATGAACCGGCCCGAAGACGCGCTGGCCGTGATCGAGGCAGGTTTGTTGATTGACCCCCTGGAGCCCAACCTTCACGCCTCTTGCGGCGCGGTCTACATGAAAATGGATCGGCTCGAAGATGCCCTGGCGGCTTTTACCAAGGCCAATGAGCTCGACCCACGCAACCCCAATCACTATTCCAACCTCGCCTCCATATCAGCCCGCATGGGTGATTTGCGCGGAAAGCTGAACTGGTATCGGAAAGCGGCCGAAACAGACCCGGAAGACCATGAACTGGCGGCATTCCTGGCGGAGCAGCTCTACGCCCTGGGGCTGGCCGAGGAAGGGGACCGCTGGGCTCAGAAGGTGGCGATACTGGCCCCTGGGTCGGATGTCGCGCGCAAAGTCGAGTTGGCGCGTTCAGATGCCATGGGCAACGACGAGCAATCGCTCAACCTTGCCCGGCAAATGATCGAGGACGAGGTGGGCGACCGCCGCGGCGCCATCGGCTCCGCAATTTATCGGTACACCACACTGATGGCCGAAGCGGGTCGCTCGGAGGAGGCCGTCGAATACCTGGTCTCCCGCGAGCCGAACCTGCTGGCGTTCGACCAGACCTTTCAGAGCTTTCTTCCGATCATGATGCAGTGGCGAACAATCGGCCTCATGAAAGATTATCTGCCCGCAGAGGAAGTGCTGCAGAACTGGGAGATGTTTACGGTGAAAATGGATGGCACGGGCCTGCCCTGGAAGGATGAAGCCAGCAATCGGGCCTGGGACCTGGTGCTCAGAGGGGAGACTGAGGAAGCTGCGCGAATTCTCATTGATGAAGATTTCAACAGACCCCTGGCCGTGGTGCCCGACCTACACCAGTCGTTGCAAGAACCCATGTGGCGGGAGGTGGCCGCCGTTCCGGAAATGGCGGCCCTGATCACCGACCGGGAAGCGGAATATCAACTCGCGCGTGCAGACATCCGGCAAATGCTGCTGGAACCGGAATGGAATCCATGATGAATAATCCCGTCGCCTTGCGCGTGCCGCGCGGCGCCGCCTGGTATTTACCCGGCCCGGGCCGATGAGCTTTTTCGCGGAACTCCAGCGCCGCAACGTGTTCCGCGTGGGCGTGGCCTATGCCGTCGCCGTCTGGGTGTTTTTGCAGGTGCTCGACCTCGTGATGGAATACATCACCGCACCCGTGTGGATCATGCACCTCACCATGATGCTGCTGGCCGCGGGCTTTCCCGCGGTACTGATCGGCGCATGGCTTTTCGAAGTCACGCCGGAGGGCCTGAAACTGGAGCGGGAGGTGGAGCGCAGCCGATCCATCACCCGTGAGACGGGCCGGAAACTGGACCGCATGGTGATCGTTTTCCTGGCGGTTGCAGTGGTGTTTCTGCTGGCGGACCGTTTCACCTTTACGGACACGGAAAGCGCCAACACGCCTGGCCCGGCCTCCAGCGCCATCACCGAGGAACCTTACGACGGCGCGGTGAACAATGAACCATCGATCGCGGTGTTGCCCTTTCTCAACATGAGCGAGGACCAGCAAAACGCGTATTTTTCCGATGGTATCTCGGAAGAGTTGCTGAATGTGCTGGTTCGCATTGAGGGGTTGCGCGTTCCCTCCCGCACGTCCTCCTTCAGTTTCAGAGACAGCAGGCTGAAAGTCAGTGAGATCGGCCGCGAACTGGATGTCGATCACGTGCTCGAAGGCTCGGTCCGAAAAGACGGCAACCGGATTCGCGTGACGGCTCAACTGATTGACGTGGGCACGGACACGCACCTCTGGTCGGAGACCTACACCCGCGAACTCGATGATATTTTTGCCGTACAGGACGAGATTGCCCACGCCATTGTCGGCGCGCTGAAGGTGACGCTGTCCGGTAAAGACGAGCAGATCCTCGAGCAGCGGCCCACGGATAACATCGAGGCCTACAACCTGTATCTGAAAGGCCGGCATCATTGGAACCTGCGGATACCGGGGCGCATGTCGGAGGCCATCGAACCCCTGGAGAAAGCCACCTCGCTCGACCCTGAATTTGACGAGGCGTGGGCGGCCCTGGCCGATGTCTACCTGCTGCTGCCCGAATACAGTGAAGGCACGCCCGATGAACATATTCCCCGCGCCCTGGCCGCCACCGCTCGCGCGCTGGAGATCAACCCGGAATCCGCCCATGCGCTGACGACCTCAGCCTACATCAAGGCGATGTACCAATATCAATGGCAAGAGGCCGAGGCCGGGTTTTTGCGGGCCATCGAGCTTGAGCCCAATGACGTCACCGCGCACCAGTGGTACGCCGAAATGCTGAGCGTGCAGGGGCGTCTGCCGGAAGCGCTGGAGCAGCTTGCTCTCGCTGAAAAAATCGATCCGCTGGCGCCCATCATTCCACACATTCGCGGCTGGATTTTCAATTGGGATGATCAATTAGAGCCGGCTGAGGAGGCTTACCTTGCCGCGTTGTCGCTGGACCCCGGTTTTCCCTACGCGATTTCGAACCTGGCCCAGGTCTACATGCGCACCGGCGCGTTGGATATGGCACGCGCGCGCTGGACCGAGTTCCACGAACTGCAGGACACGCCGGGGCTGGAATTCATTCTCACCGCGATCGATGCCATGGAGGACCCGTCACTGACCGAGCAGGTGGTCAGCCTGATGCCAGAGGTGGATTTCCCCACCGACCCCTTTAACGCGCCCTTTTTGCTGATGCTGCTGGGACGCCATGAACTTGCGCTGGAGACGCTGGTTAAGCATCAAGCGCAAAATGGGGCCTACGCCGTTCATGTCAACCGCATGAAAATCTTCGATCCCATTCGAGATGATCCTCGTTTCCGGCACATGCTCGAGGAAATGAATCTGCTGCCATAAACGACCCGCGGTGCTGGCATTCGCAGGCACAAAAAAGGCCGGCTCACGCCGGCCTTTTTGATAAAGCCGCAGGCACTACATGGCCTCGTCGAACTGCTCCTCTTCCGTAGATCCGTGCAGGGCCGACAACGAGGACTTGCCACCCGAGATCACCTCGGTGACGTGGTCAAAGTAACTGGTTCCCACCTCGCGCTGATGCTTGGTGCCGCTGTAACCGATCTCCTCGGCCGCGAATTCGGCTTCCTGTAGTTCCACGTAGGCTGACATCTGACGGTCTCGGTAGCCGTGCGCCAGCGTGTACATGCCATAGTTGAGCGAATGAAAACCGGCCAGCGTGATGAACTGGAACTTGTAGCCCATGGCGCCCAGCTCGCGCTGGAATTTGGCGATGGTGAGGTCATCCAGGTTCTTCTTCCAGTTGAATGAAGGCGAGCAGTTGTAAGACAGCAACTGGTCCGGGTACTCCTTGCGGATGGCCTCGGCGAATGTCTTGGCTTCTTCCAGGTCTGGATGGGCCGTCTCGCACCAAAGCAGGTCCGCGTAGGGTGCATAGGCCAGGCCGCGCGCGATGGCCTGATCCAGCCCCGCCCGTGTTTCATGAAACCCCTCCACGGTCCGTTCACCGGTCAGGAAAGGCGCGTCGTAGGGGTCGACATCGGAAGTGATCAGGCCTGCCGCGTTGGCGTCGGTACGCGCCAGCAAAACGGTGGGAACACCCATGATGTCCGCGGCCAGCCGAGCTGAAATCAGTTTTTGCACGGCCTCTTGCGTCGGCACCAGCACCTTGCCGCCCATGTGACCGCACTTCTTGGCCGAAGCCAACTGGTCTTCAAAGTGAACCCCTGCGGCCCCGGCCTCGATCATGGCTTTCATCAGTTCATGCGCGTTCAGCACGCCCCCGAAGCCCGCCTCGGCATCCGCCACGATGGGCTGCATCCAATCGACCGAATCATCGCCTTCGGCATGATGCAGCTGGTCGGCCCTCAGAAGCGCGTTGTTGATGCGACGCACCACGCTGGGCACAGAGTCCGCCGGATATAACGATTGATCAGGGTACATCTGGCCTGCGAGATTGGCATCTGCGGCCACCTGCCAGCCGGAAAGATAGATGGCCTTCAGTCCGGCCTTCACCTGCTGCATGGCCTGGTTGCCGGTCAGCGCGCCCAGCGAGTTGATGAACGGTTCGTTGTTGACGTAATGCCAGAGCTTTTCCGCACCCTGCTTCGCCAGGCTGTACTCGATGGATACCGTGCCTCGCAACTGGACCACGTCTTCAGCGGTATAGCCGCGCCTCACACCCTTCCAACGCGGGTCTTCTGCCCACGATTTTTTGATCTGCTCTGCTGCGTTGTTTGCATTCACTGGATGGCTCCTCGACCTGTCTGTGGCTCCTGACCCGCGACCCCTGATCAGGTAGCCACTATAGATTCGCAGGTGTAATATTTACAATTGATAAATTTAAATATCTTTGATTAACATTTTGAAATATTTAAGCTGTTGATAAACATGGGCAAAACCGTAAGAAGCTATTACAAAGGCAACCCGCTCAAGCAACTGAGGGCTTTTTGCGCTGTGGCGCGAAACGGCAAAATGGTCGCTGCCGCTGACGAACTGTTCCTCAGTCAATCAGCCATCAGTCTCCAGATCAAGGCCCTCGAAGAAGAACTGCAAACGGTGCTGTTCGAACGGCGCGGCCCGAATATTCAGCTTACGCCGCAGGGCGCGAAGTTTCTTGACATGGCTCAGCCACTGGTCGAGGGAATCGACTCCATCAATGATCGGTTCAAAAAAGAAGTGCGGGGCAGCCTGGACACGGGAGAAGTGGTTGTGGCCGCCGGCGAGTCGACCATCATTTATATCCTGCCGGAATTGGTGGCCCGTTTTCGCGAGCGCTATCCCAACATTCATGTCCGGCTGCAAAACGTAACCGGAAGAGACGGCCTGGCGCAAATACGGGAAGACCAGGTCGACTTCGCCATCGGCTCGATGCTGGATATCCCGGTGGACATCAGCTACACGCCGCTGTATTCCTTTGACCCTGCCCTGATCCTGCCCCTGGGACATCCGCTGGCGGAAAAAAGCGACATCTCGCTGGCAGACATCTCGCCGTATGGCCTGATCCTTCCGCCGCGGCGATTGACCACCTGGCGCATGGTGGACCGGGTGTTTCAGCAGGCCAGGGTGCCCTATGAGGTGGTGCTGGAAGTGGGCGGCTGGGAGGTGATCAAGCGATACGTCGAATCAGGCTTCGGCATCTCCATTGTTACCAGTATCTGCTTGCGCGAAGGCGACAGGCTGATTGCGCGCAACATGGGTCAATACTTTCCGAAACGCAGCTATGGCGTCGTCACAAGAAAGGGGCGGCATCTGCCGCCCCCCGCCCGGGCATTTCTGGAGGAGATGGGGGACACGCCCATATCGCGGTCCCAATCCCAGCCGGCGCATTCGACCCGTTAGCGCCCGCCCGGGGCGCCATCGGGTCGAATCCCCACTCCAATATTCGTGATTACCGCGCCTGCGTAAACTCGGGGTAGGCCTCCAGTCCGCATTCGCCGATATCGACGCCTTCGTACTCTTCTTCCTCGCCAACACGAATACCGATAACGGTTTTTAAGACGCCCCAGGTCACCAGAGAGGCCGCGAAAACCCATCCGAAAATGGTTGCCGCGCCGATGAGCTGGCCGCTGAAGGACGCACCCCCGTCCTCGGTCAGCGGATTGGTCACCGGCACCAGCAACAGGCCCAGCAAACCCACCACGCCATGGACCGAAATAGCGCCGACAGGGTCGTCGATTTTCAGCTTGTCGAGGGTAACGATAGAAAACACAACCAGCACCCCGCCGGCCGCGCCGAACAACGTTGCCTGCAAGACCGTTGGCGTGGACGGCTCTGCGGTAATGGCCACCAGGCCCGCCAGCGCACCGTTCAAGGCCATGGTGAGATCAGCCTTGCCGAACATCAACTGCGCCGTGATCAACGCCGCGATGAGCCCGCCCGCGGCCGCCGCATTGGTGTTCATAAACACCACCGCCACGGCGTTCGCGTTTTCGACACTGGCGGTTGCCAGCACGGACCCGCCATTAAAGCCAAACCACCCCATCCACAAGATGAAGGTGCCCAGCGTGGCCAGCGGAAGGTTAGCGCCCGGAATGGCCAGCACTTCCCCGTTGGGGCCGTACTTGCCTTTACGCGGGCCGAGCAGCAGCACGCCCGCCAGCGCGGCGGCAGCGCCGGCCATGTGCACGATACCGGAGCCGGCAAAGTCAGAGAAACCCAGATCACCCAGGGTATACAGGCCAAAAACGGCTTCCCCGCCCCAGGTCCAACGGCCCTCCATGGGGTAGATAAAGCCCGTCATGACCACGGCAAAAGCCAGAAATGCCCACAGCTTCATTCGCTCGGCCACCGCGCCAGACACGATGGACATGGCGGTGGCCACGAATACCACCTGGAAGTAGAAGTCCGCAGACGGGGCGTAGGTGGCGGGTTCATCCACTCCGGCCACGCCATCCCCGGTGATGCCACTGAGGAACCAGGCGCCCAGCTCCGGATACATGATCATGTAACCAACCACCATGTACATGGTGCATGAAATGGCAAACAAGGCCACGTTCTTGGTCAGAATCTCGGTGGTGTTCTTGGAGCGGACCAGGCCCGCTTCAAGCATGGCGAAACCGGCCGCCATCCACATCACCAAAGCGCCGCACACCAGGAAATAGAAGGTGTCCAGCGCGTAAGCAAGTTCAAAAGTTGTGTTTTCCATGGCGCTGACTCCTCAAATGGCCTCGTTTCCGGTCTCTCCGGTTCGAATCCGGACAATCTCTTCAAGCGAACTGATGAATATCTTTCCGTCACCGATATTGCCGGTTGCGGCCACACGGCAAATCGCCTCCACCACCAGTTCAACCTGGTCGGCCGGCACCGCGGTCTCGATTTTCATCTTGGGCAGGAAGTCGACGACATACTCGGCGCCCCGATACAACTCGGTATGACCTTTTTGTCGCCCGAATCCCCGGACTTCGGTCACCGTCAGGCCGGTGACGCCGACTTCACCCAGGGCGGCGCGCACGTCATCCAGCTTGAACGGTTTGATGATGGCAGTAACCAGTTTCATCTGTTGCTCTCCACTTAATCAGGGTTAAAACATCGATAATGGTGTTTGCAGGTTTCATGCCAACGCCTCGAGCGTGTCAAAATGCCCGTGTAGCGGGATGAGACGGCGCAAGCGGTGCTTGTCAGCCAGCAAAAACGACGGGGATTTGACCCGTCTTGGGGCAGATGCACCATTTTTGTGCGCTGTGTGATTAAAAAATGCGGCCCGAAAAGGAGGAAAGTGATGACAGTTGACCCGGTAACCGTCGCAGAATTCCTGCGCGCGGGCGGGCGTCCGGACGCCTCGTGCGATGTACGTCGCATTGGCACGGACGCCAACATGGTGCGACTGATCATTGAGCGGATCGCCACAGGCGAGAAGACGATGACCTACTCCCTGCCCTGGCTGCGGGAACACACCGGACAACCCGACCCTGCGCCCGGGCTTTTGGTGGTAGCGCTCGACGCCGCGGGCGCACCCGCGCTTTTGCTCGAACTAACGCGGATCAAGCATCTGAGTTTCGGCGAGGTGACCGAGGCCGATATCGCCGAGGAAGGCATCCCCATGCGCGACATCAAGGCCTGGCGCCCCTTGCACACCACGGTCTGGAACGAAAAGCTGGCGCCCCTGGGGCGCTCTGTGAGCGACGACATGCCGGTCACAGCGGAATATTTCAAACTCATTTACGGTCAAGACAGATGAACGCCACTACCCTCATTCATGTT
>WTJD01000184.1:0-7743 GCA_011524975.1 Lysobacterales bacterium | reverse complement strand
CCGAGCGGCCACATCAAACGGGTGGCGTTACAGGTGCCAGACCTTGAGCGTGGCATCCTGTTCTTCACGGACATTATCGGGTTACAGCTGAACAGGGCGTTTACCATGAAGCCGGGCGACGATCCTTATTTTCCCAGGGTTTTCAACCTGGAACACGATCGACCCGTGCGCGTGGCGCTGCTGTCCACGTCCACGGAGTCCCGGGGCCTGTTCCTGGCGGAACTGCCCGAGATGCGAATACCCGCGCGCGACGAACCGGCCGTGTCCGTCATCGTGATAGAAGTCGCAGACCTCGAAGCCGCTCAGCAGCGAGCAGCGGAGGCGGGGTATGAAACGATCGACCCCCAGTTCGGACGCGCCCCGGACGGCACACGCTACGGTGAAGTGCTGATTGTTGGGCCGGCGCGGCACCATATTCTGATTTTTCAGTACTTAAAACCCTGAGTCACCGCTGCATGCTGGTCAAACTGTTCCCCGTTCTTGCGCCCCTGGCCGGGCTGGCCGGTTATGCGTTCTCCGACCCGCTCAGCGCCGGCGGCCCCGCCATCGTGCCACTGTTGATGGTCATCATGCTGAGCATGGGCCTGACGCTGAACCTCGCCGACTTCGCTCGGGTGGGCCGTTATCGCTGGGCGGTCCTGGCAGGCATGGTCTTGCAGTTCGGCGTGATGCCGCTGACCGCCCTGGCGATCTCAATAGCGCTCGGCCTCGATCGCGACCTGACCATCGGTATGCTTCTCGTAGGCACCGTGGCCGGCGGCACCGCGTCCAATGTCATGGCCTACCTGGCACGCGGCAACGTGGCGTTGTCGGTATCCATGACCGCGCTTTCAACGCTCCTGAGCGTCGTCATGACACCGTTGCTGTTGACCCTGATGGTCGGCTCGCGCGTCAGCGTTCCCGTCGTCGATATGCTGGAAAGCCTGCTTAAAATCATCCTGTTTCCGGTCGCACTGGGTGTCTTTATCAATACCCGCCTGCACACCTGGGCTGAGCGCGTGCAGCCCTTGCTGCCCGCCATCTCGGTGTTTGCCATCCTGACGGTGATCGCCATCGTGGTGGCGCTCAACGCAAGCCGGATCGACACCATGGCAGGCACCATCGCAATCGCCACGCTGGCACACAATCTGTCGGGGCTGACGCTCGGTTATCTTGCGGCACGCGCGCTGGGCTTTGACGCCACCACCAGACGCACCATCGCGCTGGAGGTCGGCATGCAAAACTCCGGCCTGGCCACCGCGCTGGCGGTGAAGTTTTTCTCCTCGGCCGCTGCGCTGCCCGGCGCCATTTTCAGTATCTGGCTCAATCTGACTGGCTCCGCGTTCGCTGCCGCCTGCGTCCGCAGCGACGAGCGCAAAGCTGAGCACGACCGGCGCGGCGCATGACCCGCTTCATCCCAACCGGGATGGGGCCTCCCTCTGACACCATGGCACGTATCTTGCTCCCACTACACCCGGGTCACACATTAAAAGCGAGCTATGAACACGCCTTACCGCATGCCGTCGTTACGGTCCCTGTACGCGTTCACTTACGCCGGACGTTACCTCAGCTTCAAAGAGGCTGCTGACGCGCTGTTTCTGACCGCCTCCGCCGTCAGCCACCAGGTGCGCAACCTGGAGGATTTCCTTGGCGTCCCTTTGTTCGTGCGCAAGACACGCGCGTTGGCGTTCACCGATGCGGGAGAAAAGTACTTCAACTTTCTTGATGAAATGTTCGCCCGGCTCGAAACGGAGACGCACCAGCTGTGGGCGGAGTTCGGCCGCAAAATCATCCGCTTGAACGTTCCACCCTTTTTCGCCAATGAACTGCTGCTGCCGAATCTGGCCGCGCTTCAGGCCCTGATGCCTGAAACGGACATTCGAGTCACCACACAGACCAGCCTGATGAAAGAGCATTCGGCCGAGGCCGATCTGTCCGTCCTTCTTGGGGAAAACGACGATTGGCCTGAACTGGTGACCTACCCCCTGTTCACCCGGCGCCTGGTCGTTGCCGCGGCACCCTCCACCATTGAGGGTTTCGATCGAAAGGATTTCAACAGCCTCGACGGCCAGACGCTGATCATCCATGAAAACCGTCCCAAGGCCTGGGCGAATTGGGCCAGGGCGGTTGGCGTGCCCACGCCCAAAGCGGGCAAGATCCTTCGTTTCGACTCGATGTCGACGCTGGTGGAGGCCGCGGCGCGCGGCCTCGGATTTGCCATTGTGTCCTGGCCATTGAGCAAAACCTGGTTCGAATCCGGGCAACTGGTCCGGGTTTATGACACCGAATGGGTCACCGATGAATGCTTCCACCTCGCGCATCGGCCGGGGGAGCAGGAACGCCTGGACATCGGGAGAACCATAGACTGGATGCTGCAGGAACTCAGGGACGATGCATGAATTTTTTTCACCCATCACGCTGAAAAGCTCGTTTGTCGGCCGCCGCCCGCCCTTTTAATCTCAACCTTCAATTTCAGTGGCAGCCACCCGGCGGCGGCTGTCCACGATGTTCCCCGGGCACCCGGTGCCCACTAAGGGGTCGGCCGTTTCCCGGTGGCCGGCCCCTGTTTTTTTCACACACGAAGATCCATTGAACGAATTTTGACAGGGAAAATTCGCCCCTTCGCCACGACTGAGGAAATCTATTGCATGACGCCTAAAAACGCGTTTGTGAGAAAAATGTAACCCAACTACGCTGAGCATCGTCCAAATCTATGACACCACCAAGAAAAGGAGCGTCAAAATGCACAGCAAGACCCTTGTAACCATGAGTATCACTGCCATCGTGGCCTGCATGCCCATTACGTCCGAGGCCCGCGTCGACAAGAGAGGCCTGGCGGCATGCGCGGAGGCGATGACCGAGCAACTGTCCAGAGCCCAAGGTGCTCCCGTGGAGTACCGGCTGAACACTCCGCGGCCGGCGAAGGCGCTGCGCACACGCAATGCCGGCGTTTGGCACCTGGATGCCAAGCACCCCGAAACCAGGGAGGTGGTGGCGCGCGTCGATTGCCGGGTGGACAGCCGCGCCAGGGTAACCCAGCTGACGGTTGTTCCTGTCACCGCCAATGACGCGGTAGAGCGCGCACTGGAAGAATAAATCCCCGGGCTTATGCCCTTTTGAGGCCGGTCGGTTGACGCCGACCGGCCTTTTTTTGCGCAACCACTACCGGCACCACCCCTGCAGGCATCACCCCTGCAGGCCCCGACCGCTGACACCACCCCCCCCTGGAAATGGCCTGGCCAGAAACTTCATGGCCATAAACAGCATGACCAGAAATGGCATGCCCAGAAACGGCAAACTGCTAAGATTGAGGCTCATTGCCCGAAGCCAACATTGGCTGACCCTGAGCCGGCCCTGGCCTACACCTCGTGAAATCCGCGAAACAAGACATGAAAAACGCCCCCATCTACCTCGACTTCAACGCCAGCACGCCGCTCGACCCTCGAGTCGCTGAGGTCATGCAGGACATGCTGAGCGACGCCTACGGCAATCCTTCCAGCACGCACTGGGCCGGCGAGCCCGCCAGGGTGGCGGTGGAACGGGCACGCAGGCAGGTGGCCGACCTTTTAGGCTGTAAGCCGCAGGAGGTGATCTTCACCAGCGGCGGCAGCGAATCGAACAACATGGCCATCAAGGGCATCGCTGAAGGCCATGACCCGGAGCAGGTACACATCATTACCTCCCAGGTCGAGCATCCGGCCGTCACGGAGCCGTGCCTGTACCTGGAGCGCCGAGGTGCAACCATCAGCTGGCTGCCGGTAGACCGGTTCGGGCAGGTCAAGCCAGCAGATGTCGAAGCGGCGATCCGCCCGCAGACCACGCTGGTGACCATCATGCACGCCAATAACGAGGTCGGCACCATCCAGCCCATCGAAGACATCGCCCGCATCGCGAGCGCGCATGGCGTTCCCATGCACACCGATGCCGCCCAGTCGGTCGGCAAAATCTCAACCCGGGTCGATGAGCTCGGTGTCGACATGCTGACCATCGCTGGGCACAAGCTCTATGCGCCCAAGGGTGTGGGCGCCCTTTTCGTGCGTGAGGGCATTGAACTGCCGCCGCTGGTTCATGGCGCCGGTCATGAGAGCGGTCGGCGCGCCGGCACCGAGAGCGCCTTGCTGAACGCCGCGCTGGGCAAAGCCTGCGTGCTGGCACGGGAACTGTCAGGCATGATCGAAATCAAGGCCCTCGGAGACAGGTTCTGGCAGCAACTCCAAAAAGCCCTGGGTGAGCGCGTCGTCATGAACGGTCACCCGAATGAGCGCTTACCCAACACCCTCAACCTCTCTTTTCCTGGCCATGTTGGCGCGGATGTGCTCGCCGCCATGCCGGAACTCGCCGCCAGCACCGGCTCGGCCTGCCATGCTGGAATGCTCGAAATGTCCCCGGTGCTAAGCGCCATGGGGGTACCGGCCGAGATCGGCGCCGGCGCGATCAGGTTCAGCCTCGGCCGGTCGACCCAGGGACAGGAGCTGGACTGGCTGGCGCGGCGGCTCTCGCAGATTGTCCTCGCGCCATAACAGGAGAGCATGCCTGGACAGCGCTTTTACTGACCCGGTCAGGGCACCATCCATCCTCTATTTGGCGCTTCGCCGGCTTGCTGCGGCTACCCGCGTCTTGCGGCCTTGCTGAACAATCCGGCGGAAGTCATCCACCACAGGCTGAAGAGCACGGTCATGACGAGGATGTTGGCATCCACCCAGATCCATGCCGCGATGGCGATCAAACACTGGGTTAGGGCCATGGCCGCCAGGGTCAGCACCATGCCGGCTGGCCTGAATCTTGAGATCAGGGCGCCAAGCACGCCAATCACCGGAATGGCCAGAAACATCAGGTTGGCCGGATTACCTTCATTTCCAATGATGCCCACGGCCAGGTTGGCCCACACCTGGAGGAACACGCCCAGCACAGCGAGCCCGGCAGCAAGCAGATAGCATGTGCCGGTCGCAACCCGGAGTGCGATTTCGCAGCTGCCGCAGGCCAGCAGCAGCATGCCCCCGAAGACCACGAAATCCGAGCCTGTCCAGTTGACTTCCGAGGTGAACTGCATCGCCACCCACGGCAACAGGAGCAACGCAGCTGCCGCACCCCATACAAGAGCGCGGAGGGTTTTATGGCCTTTTTTCGGATGCCGCGCGACGTTTTCCAAATCGTTACTCCTGATATGCCAGCGTCTTATATTCCCACATCGAATCCGCCATGTCCGGCCGGGAATCGGGAGAAAAAGGGGCTATTTGCGTGTGCCACAGCGGCCTTGCTCGCCCCGTGACCTGCTCTGCCGGTGACAGGATTGCGCCGCTCATTCAATCCGCGCAAAGCGTGCTTCTATTCCAGCAAGCGTGTGTCAAAGCATTTCACAGCCGGGTCCAAAGTGGATATTCTGGCGCCATCATCGCTCCACCAGAAGGCGCATACATCTGTGGAAGTACTTCAGCTTCTCGTCAGCGGAATATCCCAAGGCTGTGTCTATGGCCTGATCGCGCTGGGTTTTGTGCTCATCTATAAAGCCACTGAAATGGTCAATTTTGCCCAGGGCGACCTGATGATGATGGGTGCATTCATTGCCTACAGCTATGTCAACCTGATGGGTATGCCGTTTCTCGTCGGCTTCCTGGGGACCATTGTGTCCATGGCGGTCGTTGGGGCGCTGCTCGAGCGCGTGATTGTCCGGCCAATGATCGGCGAGCCTCCTTTCGCGGTATTGATGATCACCATTGGGCTGGGTTTTGTGCTGCGAGCGATCGCGGGGGCTGTCTGGGGCGCGGAGCCAAAAACCATCTCATCGCCTTTCGCCGGGGACGTACTCAGGTTCAATGGCGTGACGCTGGGCTATGAAAACCTCGCCATCATCGCCGGAACGATCTTGTTGTGCCTGGCGCTGTTCGGGTTTTTCCAGTTCACCCGCCTGGGCCTCGCCATGCAGGCCGCTTCGCAGAATCAGCTGGCTGCCTATTATTGCGGCATACCCGTGAAACGGATCTATGCGTTTGTCTGGGCCTTGTCCGCGGCGATCGCGGCGACCACGGGCATCCTTGTCGCGCCCATCACGCTGATCGACCCCATGATGGGTTTTGTGGGCGTCAAGGCGTTTGCCGCGGCCATCGTGGGTGGTTTTGGCAGTCTGCAGGGCGCCATGGCGGGCGGCTTGCTGATCGGCATCGTGGAACAGTTCGCCGGCCGGTATCTGCCAACGGGGTTTGCCGATACCAGCGCCTATGCGCTCTTGCTGCTGATGCTGCTGGTCAGGCCTGAGGGCCTGTTTGCCACGATCCAGAGAAAAAAGGTCTGAGGCCGCAGTGCGTTTTATATTCAAAACCCGCTACCACGATGACGTCCGGCTGTTTCGGCACTCGGGGCAATGGTTCTGGTACAGCGTTCTGATAGGCTCCTTATTGCTGGCGCCCGTCATGGCCAGCGATTTTTACCTCGGTGAACTGGCCCTGGTATTCATCTGGGCCATCGCCGGAATCGGCCTGATGCTGCTGGTGGGCTACACCGGACTGGTCAGCCTGGGCCATGCCGCGTTTCTCGCCATTGGCGCGTACGCCCACACCTGGTTCATCACCCATGGGTGGCCGCTCCCGCTGGCGCTGCTCAAGGCCAGCCTCATCACCGCCATGTTCGGAGCTCTGATCGGCTTACCCACCATGCGCATGACCGGCATCTACCTGGCCATCGCGACACTCGCGTTCGCGGTGATCATCGAGCAGGTCATTGTTCATTGGGTGACGGTAACCGGCGGCTTCAGGGGCCTCGTGGTGCCTCGCGCGGAATTTCTCGGCCTCGACCTCGGCGGCAGCATGGCCTTTTATTACCTGTGCCTGGGGATACTCATCGGCTGCCTGCTGATGGCGCTGAACCTTCTGCGCAGCCCCACCGGCCGGGCCATGACAGCCGTTCGCGACTCGGAAATATCCGCCCAGAGCATGGGCATTCAGCTTGCGCGCACCAAGACGGTGGCTTTTGCCATCTCAGCCGGCTTCACGGGTCTCGCGGGCGGGCTGCTGGCGCACAAGCTCGGCTATCTCGCGCCGGACGCGTTCTCGCTCCTGCTATCGATTCAGCTGTTGCTGATGGTCGTGGTCGGCGGGCTTGGTTCCATGCACGGGGTGATTTTTGGCGCCATCTTTCTCGGGCTTTTGCCCCAGGGCATCGCCATGATGCGAGATGTTCTGCCACCTGCTATCGCCCAGGTCCCCGGCCTGGAGCCGGGCATTTTCGGCGCCATACTGATCCTGTTCCTGATCTTTGAGCCGCTCGGCATCCATGGCCGATGGCTGAAAATTCGCCGCTATTTCGAAATGTTTCCGCTCTACCGAAAAGCCACCTACAAGCGGCAGAAACAATTTCTCCGCACTGAGCGCATGCGATGAGCGGGACATTGTTCAGCGCCCATGATCTGAACATTCGCTTTGGCGGCGTGCACGCGGTACGGGATGTCAGCTTCAAGGTGCGAAGAGGCGAGGTCTACAGCATCATCGGGCCAAATGGCGCGGGTAAAAGCACCATCCTCAACCTGATCAGCCGACTCTACGACACCGAACCCGGCGGGCAGATCATGTTTGATGGCGAGGACATCACGGCACTCGCGCCGCACGCGATCGCGCATCGAGGCATTGCCCGCACTTTTCAGAACACGGAACTGTTCGAACATGAGACCGTGTTGAAGAACCTGCTCATCGGAAGGCATGTGCACCGGGCAACCAACCTCTTCGGCGAACTGCTGTTCAGCCCGGCGGTGAGCCGCCAGGAGGTCGCTTTTCG
>WTJD01000270.1 GCA_011524975.1 Lysobacterales bacterium | reverse complement strand
CGGCCCCCAGCAGCGCTTCCAGGCGCCTGGCCAACGCCTTTGTCTCAGGCCTCATGCTCATGGCGCCTGGTAAAACTGGATCAGCGCGCCATCCGGCGTGGCCACGGAAAATGCCTGCAGCATGCCAAGGGGCTGTAGTTGGAAAGAGCGTGGCGGAACGGCAATCGGCCAGCCCCGTTGCTCGATGGTTGTCAGCGCCCGATCGAGGTCGTCGACCTCGAAGCGTACCGCCAGGATGCCGAAGTTGGGTGCTCGGCAGCGCTCGGCGTAATCACGGCCATCCAGCCCCATGATTTCGATGGTCTCCATTCTCCCGAACTCCCCGGGCACGGGGAAAACGATGCCGGCACGGTAAGGGATGGAGGTGGTCAGGTTTCTGGGAATGCCCAGTGGCATGAACGTGGGCTCCGGGGCCAGGTAGGGCTTGCCTTTGTAAAACGCGTCAAAACCCAGTACCCGGGTATAAAAATCGTAGGAAGCGTCCCGGTCGCGCACCATCTGCATCATGTTGAAGGGCCGGGTCAGGCGCTCAAACTCGGGAATGGTTTCCGGCAAAGGGGGTTCGAGGCGCTCATAGCCCTGCACCTGGACGCCATCCGGGCCGCGGAAGACCATGACGTTCAATTTCGAAGCGCCGAATTCCAGGTACGTGATCGGGGTCTCCGTCCACCAGCCCATGGCCAGCGCGTCGTCGTAAATGGCCTGCATGTCCTTCATTCTGACCATCAGGCTGAAATAGCAGCCGGTGTCCCAGGCCCTGGCTCCGGGCCGCATGGGCTCCTGCCTGCCGGCGTTATCGAAGCGGACCAGGCGCAGCAGGCCGCTGTCCTGGCCGGCCGGCCCGAGCAGCAGGCTTTCTCCGGATGCACCGTCCGGGAGTTGCCAGGCCTGGGCTTCGGCCGGATCGATCGGACCCCGCCATTTTTCTTCGTAGCCCCCGATTTCGCGGAAAAAGCGGGCGCTGTTGTCGATGTCGCGCACGCTCACCACGGCCTCCTGCCAGGGTCGTTCCGTTACCGCCGTGGTTTCATGTTCCGCAGCCAGAGGGCTGAGGGGGATGAAGGCGGCCAGCAGTGCCAGCAGACGTTGCATATCGTTACTCCTTGGGTGGTCTGGCTGCGGCGAGTTCCCGCCTTAATGCATCCACCAGCATATTCTCGTAGTAGCCGGAAACCTGGGCGGAAGCCTGGTCCAGGTAGTCGTTCATGACGGCAGCGCTGGTTGTGATGTCGCACTCGGCCCAGGTTCCGGACAGGTACTGGTTGACATAAGCGATGCGCGCGGCTTTCAAGCCCTGATCCGCGGCCTTGCGGGTCCACGGCTCGATGGCGCAGGTCTCCCCATGGCGCCCCAACATCAGGCCGTAGACGAACATGGCCTGGGTGTAGTTTTTCTCCGCGGCGATGGCCAGGTGTTCCATTCCCTCGGTGTCGGAACCTCCATGGCGGTCGGCGTGATACACCAGGGCTCTCGCCAGCTGGTAGTGAAATCTCGGGTTCTCAGGTTCGCTGGCAACGGCCTCGCGGCAGGCCGCGATGGCCCTGGGCGTGTCGACATTGCCCGAGGCGACACCCGGGCCAAGGTGGTTGGGGTCGGAGGGGTGCGCCACTTCCCAGTCGCAGGACGTGATGGTCTGGGCCGGCGCGGCCGACCATGGGCAGCAGCCGAGCAGCAAGATGCCTGCGAGCCATGCGGTTTTCATTGGGGGACCTCCAGGATGATTTTGCCGAAATGCTGATGTTCATCTATCATGCGATGTGCGCGGACCAGTTCGCCAAGCGGCAGCACCGTATCCACCACCGGCTTGAAGGTGCCGTCGGCAAACAAGGGCAGTGCCTGCTCACGAAACGACTTCATCGTGACAGGAACAAAGGCGGGGCTGGTCGATATGCTCATGGAGAGCAACTGGAGGTTGCGGATACCGATGCCCAGGTTGAAGCAGATGTCTTTCCCGCCGGTGCTGCCGAACATCACCACCTTGCCGTCCATGCCCATGGCGTCCATCAGTTGGGTGGCCGTGGCCTCACCGATGGTCATCAGGCTGACGTCCGCGCCTGCCTCGCCGCTGGCTTCCAAAACCCGCTCGCTGATGGATTCGTTGAGATAATGGATCAGCAGGTCCGCGCCCAGTTCGCGGGCCTTGTCGAGTTTCCTGTCGGAGCTGGCGGTGGCGGCCACCCAGCAATCGTGTTGGCGGGCAATCTGCAGGGCCGCGCTGCCGACGCTGCCGCCGGCGGCCTCCACCAGGATGCGCTGGCCGGGCGTGATCTCCGCGACCGTGTGCAAGGCGTGCCAGGCAGTGAGCCAGCCCACCGGGATCGCCGCGCCTTCGATGAACGAAAGCGTGTCCGGCAGCGGCATCAGGTGTTCCGCGTCAAACAGCACGCTGTGCGCGTGACAGCCGCGCGCCCGACCGAATACCCGCTGACCGACTTCGAAACCGCTGACACCCGGCCCCACCTCGCGCACGATGCCCGCACCCTCCATGCCCATGACAAAGGGCAGTGGCTGGCCGCTGTAGGTGCCCGCGCGCATGCGCGTTTCGGCAAAGTTCATCCCGCTGGCATGCACCTCGACCAGCAGTTGGCCCGGCCCGGGCTCCGGCCTGGGTAGCGTTTCCCAAAGCATGTTCTCAGGTCCGCCGAACTCGTGCACGATATAGCCTTTCATGGTTTGTTCTCCATCACTTGGGCGCCAGCAGGGCCTCCACTTCTTCCACCTCCAGGCCTGAGGGCACCGGCGTCAGCAACAGGTAGACCAATGCCGCCAGGACCAGCGGAACGCCGACCAGCCCGGAGTATCCAAGGTGCCAGCCCCATCGTTCCACGGCCAGGGCGACCATCAACGGACCCGCCGCGGAGCCCAGGGTCACGGCCAGGGAACCACAGGTGGCCATGGCGGTCGCGCGCAACCGGGTGGGAAAGACCTCGGCCAGGTAGGCGAATTTGACCGCCGCGCTGCCGTAGAAAAACATGCTCATCAGCCCGTAAACGATGAGCATCTGGCGAAAGTCAGACGCCCACCAAACCAGCACTTGGAACAATACGGCGCCGAGCAGGGCCCAGATGACCACGGTGTTGCGCCGGGTGATCAGAAACTCGCCGGTAAAGGCCGCGAGAATGTAGCCTGCCACGCCGATGGCGTTGCCTGCGCCGATCAGCAAAGAAAAATCAAAACTCTCCAGGCCGCGCGCCTCGCGCAGGAAACTGGGAAACAGGAATATCGACGCGGCATAGGCCCAGACAAACAGGAACTGGGCGCCGAACAGCAACAACGCGCGCCTGCGGATGTCCGGCCCGAACAATTCGGCCACCCGGGGCCGGTCCGCCCCGGTATGCCGGGCCTGTCGAAAGCGCTCCGGCTCATGGATGAATCGCCTCACCACCCAGACATAGGGCAGGCTCACCAACCCGACCAGGAAGAGCATACGCCAGCCATGGCTGCTCAACAGCCATGCTGCCCAGAGCGAGGCCAGGGCCCACCCCAGCGGGTAGCCGATTTGCAGCAGGCCCATGAAAAGCCCGCGGTAGCGCGCCGGAAACTCTTCGGTGATGACGGCCCCGGTGACCGGATATGACAGCCCGCCGACGCCGATGCTGCCCCCGCGAAGCAGCGCGAGGCTCCAGGCATTGGGCACCAGCGCGTGCAGCGCCACCAGGACCGAGCTGCCGACCAGGGAAAACTGGAACATGCCCCGTCGGCCGATGCGGTCGGTCCACAGGCCCAGCCAGGTGATGAGCAGGCCGCCGATGATGAAGGCGCTGGATACGATGCTCATGACGCCACTGAGGCTGAGGCCGAACTCCTGGCGAATCGAAGGGATGGCATAGCCGAACAGGGCCAGGTCCATTTGCGCCGTGGTATAGGCGAACAGGCAGACCAGGAAGGCCGTCAACGGATAGCCGCGAATCTCAGTCCACATGCTGGCAGGCCAGCCACTGGTAGCCATCCGGCGCGTTGAAACAGGCGCTGGGCGCGCCGAATTCGTCATCCGCCAGGGCCACTTCCTGGCCGGCACTCTGGATGCGACGCCCCAATGCCTCCACGTCACTGACCCGGAACGAGTAGAGGCAGAGATTGCCGGACCCCGCCCGAGACAGATCCCGCAGGTCCCGTCCGGGCATATAGGACGAATACACCTGCAACAGTCCGGTCGGACAGTCGGGGGCCCGGGTGCGCTCGACATGAAATGTCTCGCCGGGTTGAAGGTCGAGGGCCGCGATGGTGGGCGCCTCCTCGCCCGAGTCATGGGGCTCGCCAAAGGGCGCTGTTTCCAGCCCGAACATCTTCTTGTAAAAGGCGGTGGAGAAAGCATTATCGGGCTGCACCACGTTGGCGTGACTGCCTTCCGTGTTGTGGTAGGGCAGGGTGCTGTCAAAGGTGCCGAAGCCCGGCCGATCGAACCCTGCACGCTGGATAAAGGCCAGCCGAAACCGGTCGCTGAACACCAGCAGTTCGCGCAGGCCGACAAAGGGTTGCGCCCATCCGTGCTCGGGCGCCGGCTTGGCCAGCGGCGCCGCCACCAGTGGCGACATCCAGAGTTTCCAGCGGCCCCGTTTTTGATCGGCTTCGAAACTGTCCAGCACCTGGAGGATATCCCGGGTGTAGATGCCCATCCACCGGCTGCCGGTTACGATCGGACGCGCCCGGGCCAGCCCCTCGTTGCGCAACGATTTCCAGAAGTGCAGCCGCACCGCTCCGGTGTCATGGGCGGCACACCCGCTGTGGCGCAGACGCACGCTGGCCAGCTCGGAGGCGTGGCCGTACAGGCGCCCGGCGTCCGCGGCGCCGAGTTGACCGGACTGCACGGGGCGAAAGCCCAGCAGCTCCCAGAATTGCAGCCATTCATCCTGGCTGCCGTCTTCCAGGCCGAAAATGAACTCGTGGACGCCCCCGCGATTCAAGGGCTGAGGGACTCAGCGGGCCGTGGAGAGATTGGGCTCATGCGGCTAGATGTCTCCACCGAGTTCAATCAGCGTTCGGCCGCTCAGTTGCCGGCCCTCCCAGGCAGCGTGCGCGTCGGCGAGCTGCTCCAGCGAATAGGTTTTCTCGACAGGTATGCGCCATTCGCCGCTGGCGAGTTTCTCATGCATCGCGGTTTTCTCAGCCCCGCCCGAGGTCATCTGGTGGATGTACTGGACAAACCCGGTGACCGAGCAGCATTTTCCGATCAGCGCGGAAACGTTCAGGTCCGGTGCCTGGCCGGCGGTTGCCCCCATAAACACGATATTGCCCTGGGGCGCGACGGCATCCAGGTTGCGTAATGCGTTGGGGCCCGCGTTGCCGTCGATAATCAGGTCCGCGCCCCGCCCCCCGGTGGCCTCTTTCAATGCCTGTGGCCAGGTCTCCTGGTTGTAATCGAACAGGTGGTCGGCGCCGAACTGGGCGGCATACTCGAGCTTGGCCGGTCCTCCGGC
>WTJD01000026.1:43594-49271 GCA_011524975.1 Lysobacterales bacterium | reverse complement strand
CTTGATTTACACGCCTGATCCCGGATTTACCGGTGACGATGTCATCGGTTACACCGTCAGTGACGGTGAGCTGGAAAGCGGCGTGGTGGCAGCGTTGATTACCGTCACCCCCGCACCCGTCAATGAGCCGCCCGTGGCGAATAACGACGCCTGGGTGATGCAGGAGGACGGTTTCCTGAAAGTGGACCCGCCGGGCGTGCTGGTCAATGACAGTGACCCCGAGGGACATTCCCTGACCCCGACCTTGCTGACGACACCTGCTCAGGGCGTGTTCAGCGCGATTGCCGGTGGTGGCTTCACCTATCAGCCTCCGGCCGGCTTCTCCGGCCAGGTGAGTTTCACCTACAAGGTCAGCGATGGTCACTCCGACAGCGGAACGGCCACGGGTATCATCACGGTTAATGCCGTCAATCACGCCCCGGTCGCGCAGGACGATGCCTATGCCATGAACGCCGGGCTGACGTTGAATGTGCCGCCTGCCGGATTGCTCACCAATGACAGCGATCCCGATGGTGACGCCTTGAGTGTTATTTTGTCGGGGCCGCCCATGCACGGCCTGCTGGCCAATGACGGCATGGGTGGTTTTCAGTATTCACCCGAATTCGGATTCACCGGAGTTGACAGCTTTACTTACAAGGTCAGCGATGGAAGCCTCGAGAGCAGTGACGCGACGGTGCAGATCACGGTCAGCGGGCTCAACCGGGCTCCGGTTGCTTTGAATGACGCATGGTCGCTGGCGCAGGACACGGTGCTGAATGTCGCCCCTGCAGGTGCATTGGCCAATGATGGAGACCCCGAGGGCCATTCTCTGACCATGACGGTGACGGGCCAACCCGCCCAAGGGCAGCTTTCACCGCACCCCGACGGCAGCTTCACTTACGTGCCCAACCCCGGCTATTTTGGCACGGACAGCTTCACCTACCGGGCCAACGATGGCCTGATTGAAAGCAATGAAGCCACCGTGCTTTTGACCGTTAACGAGGTCAACCTGCCGCCGGTGGCGAACAATGACGCCTATGCCACGCCGCAGGACACGGTGCTGAATGTGGCGGCAGCCGGCATTCTCGCCAACGACAGCGATCCGGAAGGGCATGCCCTGACGGTGACTGTGACCGGCCAGCCCAGCCACGGCCATCTGAGCCTGGGCGCGGGCGGGGCCTTCAGCTACACCCCGGATGCCGGTTACTTCGGCAGTGACTCGTTCACCTACACGGTCAGCGACGGCGCCCTGGACAGCAACAGCGCGACGGTGCAGCTGACCATCGACGAGGTCAACCTGCCGCCGGTGGCGAACAATGACGCCTATGCCACGCCGCAGGACACGGTGCTGAATGTGGCGGCAGCCGGCATTCTCGCCAACGACAGCGATCCGGAAGGGCATGCCCTGACGGTGACTGTGACCGGCCAGCCCAGCCACGGCCATCTGAGCCTGGGCGCGGGCGGGGCCTTCAGCTACACCCCGGATGCCGGTTACTTCGGCAGTGACTCGTTCACCTACACGGTCAGCGACGGCGCCCTGGACAGCAACAGCGCGACGGTGCAGCTGACCATCGACGAGGTCAACCTGCCGCCGGTGGCGAACGATGATTCGTTCAAGGTTTCGCAGGGGAATGTGCTGCAGGTGCCCCCACCGGGTGTCCTCGGCAATGACCAGGACCCGGAGGGACATCAACTGTCGGCCGAACTGCTGACCCAGCCGACCCATGGACACCTCGTCCCGGTCAACGGCGGCGGGTTTGACTATTACCCCGACGCCGGATTCTTTGGGCAGGACAGCTTCACCTACCGGGTCAGCGACGGGAAATTACTGAGCCAGCCGGCGACGGTCAGGATCACGGTGGCCCAAATCTACCGGGATCCGACCATTCCTGTCCCGCTGTTGGGTGGCCCAGGTCTCGTTCTGCTGATGGTGCTCATTCTCGCGGCGGCCGCTTACCGCGGGCGCTTTGAAGGAAAAGCATGAGCGCCAGGCGTGCACACGCGGAGGAAATCTTGATGTTACAAGCACAACGTTATTTCAGATGCTTCTTGCTGGCCGTCATGATCGTGGCGCCGCTGTCCGGCTCCGCCCAATGGAACTTCAGCGGTGGCGATAATCCAAACGCATTCATCCAGTCTGGTGATATGACCCTGGAGTTCAACTGCGGCGGTATGAGATTTGCGCCGGCAGGCTGGGAGGATGCGCAGGATATTGAGCGCAAGCAAGGCCTGTCGATTCGGTTCATGTCCAATGGCTCCACTGAAAGCGGGTCGTTCCAGGCCGGGGGCGACAACGCCAGCATCCGGATCGTGGATAACTATCCGGTTGAGGTCAGGTTTTCGGAACAGGCAGACTACGACTTTGTGCTGCAGCAAATCGCGGACAACGCCGTGCTGAACCTGTCGATGGTCGATGAGGATGTGAGTTATGGCATTTTTGACCTGGGTGGTTCCGCCGCGGCCATCGGCCAGTTGCGCGCTGCCTGCGGATGGGGCGGCACGGCCGGGGGCGGCATGGAAGCGCCTGAGGGCATCGTTTACTGTGGCGGCGGCGGAATCCAGCGACAGATTGAATACGTGATTGACGACAATGCGTCCGATCAGTGGGACGCGCGGGTCACCGTCAACGGCGAAACCAGGCGTGCCATGACCTCATACAGCTACTTCGGCAGCAACCAGCCGGCACCCGAGGGCTTTGTCGTCGCCTTGCTGGCGGAAGACCGGGCCGAGTTCCTGGTGTTCAGCCGAAATGGGGAAAACTGGATCGAGTTCGGAGATTATACTTACCAGCAGTGCAACTAGAGGTAAAGGTCCGGGCTTTGCTTGCAAAAACCCAGTTTCGGCCTGGCGCGCCTCATTGAAGGGGGTAATGGGAAATGTCTCTACCACGCATCGTCCTGGCGGGTCTGGCCGTATTCATTTCATCACTGGTCGGTAATGGATTCAGTATTGCCGGAGAGGCCGAGGCGCTACCGCTTTTGCAAAAGGCCGCCTTCTCACTGGCTGAGTCAGGTGCCCCGTTGTTTTCGGACGGATTCGAAGACGCGTGTCCTGATGAGCCCCGCAAATCCAAGCCTGGCGCCTGTGGCTGCGACATGCCGGAGACTCCGGAATGTCTCGTCCACGGCGGCAAGACAAGGGACCCGATTACGCGCTGGCGGGTAGCGGTGATCCTAATCGAGTTTTCCGACACGCCGAAATCTACCAGGGCCAAGTATCCAAATCCGAAGCAGATAGAGAAAACGTTTTTTGGCGCTGGAAGTACGCTCACCGAGTTCTATAGCGACATGAGCCACGGGCACCTTGCCGGACTCACCGGAGCGGTTTATGGGCCGTTCGTGCACCCACGAACCTTACAGGACCTGGTGGATTCGGGTGACTATGATGATCCTGATTACGCCAGGAAGTACCTTACAAATACGGGATCGGCCATCCAGATTCCAGGATTCAGCGCTGAGGATTTCGAGATGGTTCTCTTCATTGCGCTCGATGACTACGGGGGTGAACCCGGTGGGCTGACGAATACGTGGACCTTTCGTATCAACGACCAGGATGTGCATATCATGGGCACGGTCGAGGCTCTGCAGGTCGGATACGATAAGCGGGATCCGGTAGCCCCGTTCTACGATGATTTCGCTCTGAAGCATTCCGGCACGGTATTCTCGCCCGAAGCAGTGGACAACGGCGGCGAGATCCCGCTTGACCATGCTGGTCATAACATGACGAAGTTCGAGCGCATTTCGGCACATGAAATCGTGCATGCCATGGGTATATTCACACATGCCAAATCCAGTCTGGGCGACGGTTATCCGCTCGCGCGACCGCCTGACAACAAGCTTAGCGACTTCGAGGCAGAGGATTACGGCGACCACTTCGCCTTGATGGGTAGAGCCGAATTTTCCGTATCCATGACGGCGGCCTACCGTGATTCGCTGGGCTGGTATGACAAGTCGGTCAAGACGACGCTGAAATCGATCGGCAAACACCAGGTGACTCTGTATCCGTCCGGCGCGGCATCTGGCGCACGTGCCGTGGAAATTCGCCTGCCTTACCAGATCAATGAATTTTACCTTCCGCCCAACTTCAGACAAAACGAGGGCTATTTCATCGAAGCGCGGGATTCAGGCTACAAATGGGATTCAGCGCTGATGAATCCGGCAGTCGCAGAGAATACCAAGGGGGTCCTGGTCACCTTCAATGATGGCTACACGTCCTGGTTGCTGGATATGTCGCCTTCTCCCTATTTGCGGTTCGACTGGGGCGAGGTTCCAGATAAGCGGGACATGGTGCTCAAACCGGGCATGACTTTCAGTGCACCAGAAGTCACGATCACCTGCACGGGTGTTACCGGCGATGGTGGATTTCTGCTGGAAGTCGATATCCTGGGAACTTGGTAAGCCGCCGCTTGACGATGTTCTCATGAGAGTTGTTGCATTGTGATCCAGGCGAGCCCGTCCCTGGTGACGACAAGCGGTGGCTGGCACTGGCGGCGGAGGACCGAGCGGAGCTCCTGTATTACTTTCCTGAATTCTTGCTTTGGAAGCCGTTCGAACGCCGCACCGAAAAACAGGTTGGCGCGCGCCTAGTGCATGAGCTCCTCCATCCGTTGTCGTGACGCTTCGAACCAGGCCTTGAACGGCGCCTGGTAGGTCCTGAGCACACCGTCACCAGCGCGGTTGCTGCTAAAAAACAAATACCTGCCGTCCGGGGTGACGTAGGGGCTGCCATCCACCTTGTCCAGGTTGAAGGGCGAAGGTAATTTCTCGGCATTTGTCCAGCCAGCAGGTGTTCTGAAACTGATGAACATATTGCTGTCGCCAATGTCGGGCTGCTGGCGTACAAAAATCAGAAAGCTGCCGTCCTGGGCGATGAAAGGGTCATATTCTCCCTCATCCGAATTAATGGCCCTGGGCAGTTTCTCAGGCTCGCCATCGCCCAAAAAATAGATGTCGCCGGCGGAGGAAAACACGCGTTCTCCTGATCGCGTGCTGGTGACATAGCTGGCGCCCCCTTCCATCTCCAGTTCGGTGACTTTCTCAGGCGCCGACCAACCACCGTCCGCACGTTTCATGGAGAGAATGTAACTGTGCTCCGCGGCAAATTCGGTGAAATACAAGGTCTCCCCGTTGGGCGTGATGTGCACGTCCGCCGGGATGCCAATGCCGGGTGTCGGCACGGGTGCCGCGCCATCGGCGGTTCGCACCCATAGGGCGGTGGGAGCGCCGTCCTCGCGCGTATCGGGGTTGCTGTCGGTGAAATAGTGTTCACTGCCGTTATCGGACATGGAGGTGTTGAAAATGGTTTTCCCCTGTTCATAAAACACCCTGATTTCCACCGACTCGGGGTACAGCACCTGATGCTCATCGGCGTTTGCGCCGGGCGTTAAACCCAGCATCAGTGCCCATGGCATAAACATCATTTTGTATTTCATGGCCCCAGTCTCGCCCGGCATGCAAATGGTTGCCTGTGCCAGAAGGCCTGGAAAACAAAGCAGGCTTGTGGCTTATACTGGCGCGGGAGCCTTTGAGGAGAGCAATGATGCATCGCTCGTTCATGACACTGTTGCTGGCCATGAGCCTGTTCGCGTCGGTCGCGGCCGAGGAAACCGTGCCAGAGCCGGTGCAAGAGCCGGTGCCAGAGAGCGTGCCCGAAGGCATGCCAGAGCCCGCCGAGGAACGGGGGCAGGAACTTGAGCAGG
>WTJD01000026.1:25262-43494 GCA_011524975.1 Lysobacterales bacterium | reverse complement strand
CCTGGAGCAAGACGGAGCGCCGGAGCCGGCACTGGAAGAAAACCAGGACGCTGCCGAGGAAGCGGTCGAGGCGCCCGCGCTCGATGCTGTCCAGAGGCCCAATGAGCAAGCCGTTGACTCAAAGGCTGCCGAGGAAGAGGATGAGCCGCCGGCTGAGCCGGTGGTGTCGCGGACCCAACGACAAGACCTGATCGCTGAGCACACGGTGCCCGAGCTGCAATTGTTGGTGGGGCCGCTCACCCTGGCGCAGCTGCGCGTCGAGGCAGAAGAGTGGCTCGTGCTGGTGCAGCTCGCCATGCGCTCGGTTACGCGTCTCAAAGTTGAGGCCATGTCGGCAAAAGGGGCAGAGCTGTCTGAGATTCAAAAGCAGATCATCGCCGCATCCAAAGAGCGTAACCTGCTGATGGACAAGTTCCGGATGATCCTGGACTCCATGGAGCTCAAGGGCGCTGAACCAGATGAATTGGCGCGCTATCGAAAGTTCATGTCGGGCGCCATGGCACTGGAGCTGCAGGCGACCGACCTCAAGACCACCGTCAGCCAGGCGCTTGACTGGACCGTCTCAAAGCGGGGAGGCGTCGGCTTCATGATCAAGGTGGGCGTCTTTTTCGCCTCCCTGGCGCTGCTGTATTTTGGGGCGAGAATCGTCCGCTCGTTGTCCCAACGGGGGCTCCGGAAAGTCGGCAGGGTATCCAATCTGTTTCAGGAGTTCCTGCTGAAATGTGTCTTCTGGCTTAGCTTCATCATCGGCCTGCTGTTCATCCTGGCATTTCTCGGTATCAACGTCACGCCGCTGTTCGCCGTATTGGGCGGCGCCAGTTTCATCCTGGCCTTTGCCATGCAGGAGACGCTCGGCAATCTGTTTGCGGGCATCATGATCATGGTCAATAAGCCGTTCGATGTCGGCGACCTGATCGACAGCAACGGTATTCTTGGCGAGGTCCAGGCGGTCAGCATCGTGTCCACCACCATTCGCACGCTGGACAATCGGATTGTCATCATGCCCAACGCGTCGGTGTGGGGCGGCATCATCACCAACGTGACGTTCAGCCCGGTCCGGCGGGTCGATATGGTCTTTGGTATCAGCTACAGCGATGACATGGGACTGGCATCCCAGATTTTGAGGGATGTCGTCGATGGCCATCCCAAGGTCCTGGAAGAGCCTGAAGCCAATATCAGGGTTCATGAATTGGGTGACTCCTCGGTCAACCTGATTTGCCGACCCTGGACGAGAACCGAGGACTACTGGGACGTCTACTGGGATCTGACCCGCCAGGTGAAAGAGGCGTTTGACAAGGCCGGTGTCAGCATTCCGTTCCCGCAGCGGGATGTGCACGTTCACCAGCAGCCCTGAACTTGCCTTGCGCGATGCCAATAAAGGGGTGACACGGTCACCTTTGCACCCCTGCGCGGCGGCTTTTCTGAACATCGGTCAATGGCGTGATTCAGGTCAATCGAACCTGAAATGCGCGTTGAGATACCCCTGCTGATCTGCTCTCATTGACAACCGGGAGGCCGTCATATTCGGTTCCCGTGTGCGCGCAAACTCCGTGTCCTGAGCAAGCTGCTGCTTGACCTATTGGCGAGGAGAAAATCAATGCAACCCTTTGCAACGAAAGCCCACCCCTCGGGTTTGTTTGTGTTTCTGCTACATGCTTTGTCTATTACCCTGCTGTTGTTTTCCGGCACGCTCTGGGCGCAAACCATCTCTGATGACTGCGCGGTCTGCCATAACCAGATCTATCAGGATTGGAAGGCTTCCGGCCATCCGTACAAGCTGATGGAGAGCGCGGCGGCGCAAAATCGCCCCATTCCCTTGCCGGACGGATACGCCTGGGATGACATCTCTTACGTCATCGGCGGCTATCGATGGAAATCCCGTTACATGGACAATGATGGCTACATCATCACCCAGGGCATTACCAGCGAAAAGCCGGAGGCCGGCAACACGCAGTACAACTACCTGGTCGGGGATTGGTCCGATTACCACGCTGACGAGGCCGACGGCACCAAGCCGTATAACTGCGGTAAATGTCATACGACCGGATGGGTGCCTGACGAGGATGCCGATACCGATAACGACTTGAGCGACAACCAGGGTGGCTTGCCCGGTATCCACGGCAGCTTCGAGGCCGGCGGTATCCAGTGCATCCAGTGCCACGGTGGCGCCATGCATGCCGATATGGGCGACATTGATCGATCAGCCGATGCCTGCGGCGCCTGCCATTACCGCACCGCGGCGCCGGGCGAGGAAAACGTCATCACTGCCAAGGGTGGCTGGATCAAGCACCACGAGCAGTACAACGAGCACCTGGCCGGCCCGCATGCCGCTGCTGACTGCGTGGTCTGCCACAACCCGCACAAGCGCGGAGAATTCTCAACCTGGCAACCGGGTGACGAAGGCCATGAAGACGGCGCGGTCTGCGGCGTGAGCTGCCATGAAAGCAAGATGGAAAGCTTCATGCAGAACGCCATGTACGACTATGGCGTGACCTGCCAGGACTGCCACATGCCATTCGCCAGCAAGTCGGCCATTCCCCTGGGTGCTCACCAGGGTGACGTCAAGACGCACATCTTCTATATCAATACCGATCCGGTAGACAAGAGCGCGATGTTCAGCGAGGACGGCTCAGAAGTGCTGCTGGACGCGGAAGGCAAGGCAGCCGTGACGCTGGACTTCGTCTGCCAGCGTTGCCACGAATCTGCATCGCTTGAAGAACTCTCCAAGTTCGCCCAGGACTTCCATGAGCCTGAAAAAGCGATGGAGCATGTGGGCCTCAACACGGGCCTGACGGGCACCTGGTGGCACGCCGATCGCGCGGGTGAGGGCTTCCTGCTGGAGGTGACCAACACGTACGGCTTCCCGCTGGTTTTCCTGTCCCTTTATACCTATGACGATCAGGGTAACCAGGTGTACCTGGTGGCTGTCAGCAGCGAGACCGACGGCGCCACGGCCCAGTTGAATGTGTCTATTACCGCGGCGCAGAAATGGGGCAGCGGTTTTGATCCCGAGATTGAAAACGAGTTCCCATGGGGCAGTGGCACGATCACGTTCTCAAGCTGCGGCGTTGCCACGGTGCTCCTGCAGCCCAACGAAGACGCACTGGCGGCCGGTTTTACCGAGTTCACCTTTGAGTTGACCCGGACGTTCGATAACGTCACCTGCCCGGCATTCGACAATCATTCGGGCATCAGCATGAACTGAGGCCAAGGGCAATATCGGCTTTGACCCGGGCTCAGCCCGGGCCCATTTGAGCGCCGCTCCCTGGAGCGGCGCTTTCATGCCATGCGGGCCCGACACACGCACCGGTCGCAGCAGGAAGTGCAGCGGCCGCTATGGGCCTTGAATGGATTGCGGGTTCCCGGGCCGCCGCAGGCAGACAGGACGGCCGGAAGAGCGCAAAAAGTCCAAGCATGCGGGCGGCCACATGTGTACCATTTGTGGCGTTGAAGGACACGGACTGGCCATGAAAACTGCAGTGCTACTCGTCAACCTTGGAACACCGGACAGCCCCTCGACGCGGGACGTTCGCAGCTACCTGAGGCAATTTCTGAATGACCCCCGGGTGGTTGATCTGCCCGCCCCGCTGAGATGGGCTTTGGTCAATCTCATCATCGTCCCGTTCCGCGCGCCAAAGAGCGCCAAAATCTACCAGCAGTTGTGGACTGACCAGGGCTCGCCGATTCTGCTGCATGGCCAGCGCGTGAAGTCCCTGCTGCAGCAGAGGTTGGGTGAGGGCTACACCGTTGAACTGGCCATGCGCTACAAGAACCCTTCCATTCCTGACACGCTGGAGCGACTTCGCAAGACCAACCCGGAACGCATCCTGGTGGTGCCCTTGTTTCCGCAATATGCGTCCGCCAGTACAGGCTCGGCCATGCAGGCCGTCATGGATGTGGTCAGAGATTGGTGGGTGATCCCCGATATTCGCCTGATCAGCCAGTACTGGAATCATCCCACGCTGATTCACGCATGGCTGGAGCGCGGCCGGCAGTACGACTGGCGTGACTATGACCATGTTCTGTTTTCCTATCACGGCCTGCCAGAGCGGCAAGTCGACAAGGTCTATGACCAGGGGCTTTGCAGAGATCGAGACTGCGAGCATGAGATCACGGACGAAAACGCCTACTGTTACAAGGCCACCTGCTACGGCACCACGCGTCTGCTGGCCCAGGGCCTGGGCATACCCGAGGAAAAATACACGACCTGCTTCCAGTCCAGGCTGGACAAGAAGTGGCTGGAGCCTTTTGCCGACAAGCTGGTGGAGGAGCATGCCCGACAAGGTGCAAAGAAACTGCTGGTTTTCTCGCCGTCCTTCGTGGCCGACTGCCTGGAGACGACCATTGAAATAGGGCATGAGTACCAGGAGCTCTTTGAAGAACACGGCGGAGAGAAAGTGCAATTGGTGGAGAGTCTGAATGATCACCCCGCCTGGATAGACACGCTGGAGGCCCTGGTCAGGGATGAGGATATTCAGGGCGGCTAGCCAGCGCGCGGGCGCAGCGGTGGATACCGCCAGGGCGGTGGCCATGCTGTGTGTCCTGGGGGCTGCGTTGATGGCGCCCCCCCATGCCGCCGCCCGTGGTCTGCCCGGCCCTGAAGCAGTGGTCCAAAGCCTGGGTGCGCCGTCCCAGATCAAGGTATTCGAACCCCACCTGGCCAGCGCCGACGGCCAGGTCGAGATCACTTACCTGGGTTTTCCGGCGGTTTCGGTGATTGATCTTGTTTTGGGGGACGGATGGCGGAGCGCGGGTGAAGCCGTTGAATTCAGGGCCCTGGACGGTTACGTCTCGCGTGTGATGCCGGGCCGTTTCGACCAGTATTCTGCCTGGCTGGTGTATGCGCGCGCCGATGGAGCGCCATTTACGGTGGATAACCCCGCGCAAAATGAGACCGACGTTCCGCTTGGGCCCTGGTACCTGGCCTGGGACAACATCGATGATCCCGATTTGATCGCCGAGGGCGCGCGGTACTGGCCGTACCAGGTGGCGGAGATCAGCACGTTCGAGGGATATGGAGACCTGCTTGAGCCGCCCGGGCTTGATCCCCGCGCCCTGAAAGGCGGTCGGCTGGCCAGGGAGGCCTGTATCAGATGCCACCGGATCAACGGCGCGGGCGGTGACAAGTTTCCGGTGGACCTGCTTGATATCGTGAGCGCTTACGATGAGCAGCGATGGGTGCGCTGGCTGCTGGAGCCCTCCGCGGTCCGCCCGGGCACCGCCATGCCACCCATGATGCCCCGTCTCGAAGAGCGCGAGCGCAGACAGTCTGCCAGCGAGATTTTCACCTACCTCAACGCCATGCGGGCGCTGCGTTGAGCCAGAACGAGCAAACGGATTGAGGCATACTTTCCAGGTGAACGACGACCTTTTGCTGACGCCCTTTCATCTCCCCTGCGGCCAGATGCTCAGGAATCGATTGTGCAAAGCCGCGATGACCGAGGGCGTGGCCGACGAGCTCAACCGAGCCACACCCCGGCACGCCACGCTGTATCGGCGTTGGGCGGAGGGTGGCGCGGGCCTGCTGATCACGGGAAACGTGCAGGTGGACCGGCGCTACCTGGAGCGGGCCGGAAACATCGTCATCGAGGGTGAGCAGACCGCGCCGCAAAGGCGGTCGCTGGAGAAAATGGCAACGGCAGGCAAGACCGGCGACACGCGCATCTGGGTGCAACTGAGTCACGCGGGGCGACAGACGCCGAAGCTGATAGCGAATGAACCGGTGGGCCCATCTGCAGTGCCCCTGCAGCTGCCCGGCGGCCGGTTCGGATGCCCGCGGGCTTTGACTGCGGATGAGATACGCGAGGTGATCGCGCGTTTCGCGCATGCGGCAACAGTCTGCCATCAGACCGGATTCGACGGTGTCCAGGTGCACAGCGCTCATGGGTATTTGCTGTCTGAATTTCTCTCGCCCAAGGTCAACCTTCGTGAAGACGAGTGGGGCGGCCCGCTGGAAAACCGGGCGCGACTGCTGCTGGAGTGCGTGCGTGCCGTCAGGTCAGCCACCAGCCCCGAATTCGCCGTCGGGGTCAAGCTCAACTCGGCCGACTTTCAGCAGGGCGGATTTGCGTTTGAGGACTGCCTGCGCGTGATCGAAATGCTGAACCAGGAAGGCCTGGATCTGCTGGAGGTTTCAGGCGGCACTTACGAGCAACCGCGCCTGCTGCAAATTGACGGCCTTGAACCGGTATTCGAGGAAAAGGTACGCGAAAGCACCCGTGCCCGAGAGGCGTACTTCTTCAAGTACGCGGTCGAGGCGCGCAAGGTGGCGAGGATGCCGCTGATGGTCACCGGCGGATTCCGTTCTCGATCAGGTATGAACGAAGCACTCTCCAGTGGAGACGTGGATGTCATCGGCCTGGGCCGACCCCTGTGCCTTGATGCCAATTTCCCTCAAAAGATCCTGGGCGGTGAGATTGAATCCGCGCCGGATTACGAGCGCGACCTGCGGCTCGGGCCAGGTATTTTTGGGCCGAATTCGTCCGTCGGGCTGCTCAAGGTGGCCAATGGTTTTGCCAAGATCGGCTGGTACTACGAACAGATTTATCGCTTGGCGGATGGCCTGGCAACGGACCCGGAACTCGGTGTCTGGAGGGCGCTGATGGCATACGAACGCACCGAAAAAGCCAAGGCGGCCGCGCTGATCACGACCTGAGCCGGGAAGCGCGAGTCCGAAGCGTTTCCAGGCCAGGATAGCTCGACGACGCCGGGTTTGAGTCTTCCGGATCGGCGTCCGAGCGATTTCCAAATGTGGCAAAACCAATGGGGTCGCGGCTCAATGGTCCTGCCCTCGGGGTTTCAGAACGATCCGTGTTGTCAGCCGGGGCCGCTGTGCTTCGGCGGCCGGGTTCCATGGCTGCGTCATTCGATGTTCGGCGCCGTTGCCCGGGAGGCGCGCTGGCCCGTGAGCTGCGCGTTGCCGCTTGACGCGCGGATGCTGTGTTGGCCGTCTGGGCGCTTCCGTTTCGGGGCGGGGGGTCGTCGGCCTGCCCGGTCTCCGATCTGAAGCGATTGAAAATGGTGGCCAGCAACAGCACCACGATCACCAGTAAAGCGGCATTGATCCAACGCGGCATGCTCATGGCTTAAGCATCCTCCATCCGGGAGGAGGGTTCAAGAAAATCCGACACTCACCGGGGGTATTTTGCTGCAGCTCGATGATGTGCAAGCGCATTAGCCTTCTTAAATGGGCGTCGCCAGTATATATAAAATATTATATAATCCCGTTTACCTGCCATGAAACCCGTGGTTTTTTGTGGCAACTCGTTGAACGTCATTCGCAGTTTTCAGCAGATGTTCGCCAGGACATCGGGTTTCAGTTGGACAGCCTGCAAAGAGGCAAACTGCCGGACGATTGGAAGCCGTTTCGTACTGTAGGCAAAGGCGTCAAGGAGATGCGGGTTAAAACATCAGGGCAGTATCGGATCCTGATTGTGGACAGCCGGCCTGATGCCATTTTCGTGCTTCATTGTTTTGAGAAGAAATCATGGAAAACAAGGAAGGCAGACATTGAGCTGGCCAGAAAACGGTTGAGAGAACTGGAAATTTGAATTGACTGAGAAATACGATAGCGCCTTTGACGCGCTTGCAGACTCGCCGAGCGAGGCGCTGAACTTGAAACTTCGCGCCCGGTTGATGCACGAAATCCGCGACAGGGTCTCTGCAAACAATTGGACTCAGGCGGAGACTGCGAAACACCTAGGTGTTTCGCAGCCGAGGGTATCTGACCTTCTGAATGGAAAGCTGTCGAAATTCAGCCTCGACGCACTGGTCAATATGTTGGCCGCGCTGGGTGGTGACATCCAGCTGGAAGTGGCCTGATCATTATCTGGTCGAAGGATCAGGGCGTACGCTGGCGCGACCAGCAGCTTGGCCATGCAGCAGATAAACAGTGTTCGGATGATCTGACCAGGTAACCTCTAGTCTCAATGGGCCTCGGTGTATTCGAAATCCGGAGAGAGCCAGCGCATCAGCGCCTTGTCTGTCCACTGCCGCGAACCACCCACTTGTAGCTGGTGAGTTCGGGCAAAGCCATGGGCCCGCGTGCGTGCAGCTTCTGCGTGCTGATGCCGATTTCAGCGCCCATGCCGAACTGGGCGCCGTCGGTGAAAGCCGTTGAAACGTTGGCATACACGGTGGCCGCATCGACCTCATTAAGGAACCGCTCGATGACGGCAGGGTCCTCGGCCATGATGGCTTCTGAATGTTTCGAGCTGTGTTTGCGGATGTGCGACAGCGCCTCATCCAGCCCACCGATCACCTTGACCGACAGCTTCATGGCCAGGAATTCCTGGCCGAAATGCTCGGGCTGCGCCCGGTGCAGTGCGGCGGGGTAATGCCCTTCGAGCACGGAAAAGGCCTCGTCATCGGCAAAGACTTCCGCCTGGTGCTCGGTGCCCAGTTCCTCCAGCAGCCAGGGCAGCTGGTCGAGCAATTCCCGGTGCAGTACCAGGGTGTCCAAGGCATTACACACGCTGACACGGCGCGACTTGGCATTGGTGATCACTTCACGTGCTTTTACCGGGTCAGCGCTGGCATCGACATAGGTGTGCACAATGCCCGCTCCGGTTTCGATCACGGGAATACGCGCGGTGTCGCGCACGAAATCGATCAGGCCCTTGGAGCCGCGGGGGATGGCCAGGTCGATGGTGTCGGTGGCCTGCAAAATCTGCGGCAGCCACTCCCGCTCGGGTGGCGCCAGGCACACGGTAGCAGTATCCAGACCGAATTCCGCCAGTACCTCGTGGATCACCTTGACGATGGCGGCATTGCTGTCGCGCGCGTCCGAGCTGCCTTTCAGGACACAGGCGTTGCGCGAACGCAGGCACAGGGCGGTGACATCGAAGGTGACGTTGGGGCGGGATTCGAAAATGACCGCGATGACCCCGATCGGCACGCGCACTTTTTGCAGTTCCAGCCCGTTATCCAGCCTGCGTTCCTCCAGAATTTCACCCACCGGTGAGGGCAGGCCGGCCACGTTGCGCAGGTCGTCACAGATGGCCCGCAGGCGCTCATGGTTCAGCAACAGGCGGTCGTACTTGGGGTTGGCTGGATCCATGCGGTCCAGGTCGGCGGCATTGGCTTTCAGGATGTCAGCCTCGGCTGCCATGGCCTTATCCGCCAGGCGGTTGAGCAGGGCCTGGATCTCGGTATCCTCGCGCTGCGCCAGGGCTGGCGCCGCGTCACAGGTCGCTTGCAGGATCTGGTTGAGTCGGTCTTTATCCATGTTCAGTCAATCAGGTAGAGATAGTCGTAGTGAATCAGGGGTTTCTGGGCGCGCTGGCCAATGAATGAGTCAGCCTCGGCGCGGTCGAACTGCGAACGCCCGCAGCCCATCACGTGACCCTCGGCATCCAGGATCAGGATCACATCACCCTTCTGGAATTGGCCTTCCAGGCCAACGATGCCCACGGGCAGCAAGCTGGTCAGTCGGTTTTGATCCCGTAAAGCCTCCGCGGCGCCCGCGTTGACGCGTACCGAGCCCGCGGCATGCCCGCCAGCCGTAGCCAGCCAGCGCTTGGCCGGCGAGGCGGCCGTGCCAGCGGCAAACCGCGTGCCCGCCGACTCACCCGCAACAATGCGCAGCAGGATGTCCGCTTGGCGGCCATCGGTAATGACCACTTCGGTGCCCAGGGAAGCCGTCTTGCGCGCAACGCTCAATTTACTGTGCATGCCGCCGCGGCCCATGCGGGATGTGCCCGATCCCACCACCTCGTCGATGGTGTGTTGTTCATCGTCCCAGAGGCTGATGACGCCATGCTCCGCGGCGCCCGCATATACGCCCTCGACCGTGCTGAGCAGGCACAGCAAGTCGGCACTGACCATGCCGGCCAGCAGGCCGGCCAGCTCATCGTTGTCGGTGAACATCAGCTCGGTAATGGACACCACATCGTTTTCGTTCACGATCGGTACCACACCCGCAGCGAGAATGCCTTCCAGGCAGTTGCGCATATTCAGGTAATGATCGCGCGACTGAAAATCGCTCTTGCTGGCCAGAACCTGGGCCACTTCCAGATCATGTTCGGCAAACAGTTGCTGCCAGGTTCGCATGAGCCGGACCTGGCCCATGGCCGCCAGCACCTGGCGCCGGGTAACGGGGTCGCTGCGCTGCAACCTGTCCTTTGCCGGACCGCTGCCGGCCGCCACGGCGCCGGAAGACACCAGCAGTACTTCCCAACCGTCCTTGCGCAGGGCGCTGATCTGGGCAGCCAGGCTGGCCAGCGTGGCATCCGACAGCGCCCCGCTGTCGTCACACAGCACCTGGCTGCCGGTTTTGACGACGATCCGTTTCACAATAACGCGAACAGGCGCCTCAGAGCCCGAGCACCTCTTTACCTTGCTGGTAAACGATATCCACCGGTATGGCGGCCGCCGCCAGGCGGTCGAGATCGGCCTGCAGCTGCTCGCCGACATTGCCGTACTGGGCGACGAAGGCAGCGACGGCATCATAATCGCCGTCACCCTGCAGCATCAGTATGTTGCGGCTCAGGTCCTCCACCGCCTGTTCGAACACGGGCACATCGACGCGGTACCTGCCGGTGGCCTCATCGCGGCTGAAGGCGCCGGCTTCGCTGAAGAAATTGAAGCGGATCATGTTGGCGCGGCCGTGTGCGCTGGAAGCGCCAAACCGCACGGAACGGAAAATACCGGCCATGAAGGTGACGTAGTCGTCCATCAGCTCGCCTTCCGAGATTTCGCCCATCTCGCGCAGCTTCTGCACCATGTACAGCCCGAGGATATCGGCCTTGCCTTCCTCCAGCGCGGAGGCGTGTTCTTTCAGCGCCTGGCGGACGGTGCCGTTGCCGTCCAGTACATTCTTGATGCCCAGCCCATGCGCCACTTCGTGAAACATGGTGTTGCCAAAGAACGAGTCAAAGGTGATGTGCTGGCGCTGATCCTCGGCGATCAGCTCATCCGCAATGGGTACCAGGATCTGGTTGAACTTGGCCAGCATGGCGTTTTTCAGCTGCAGGCGGCGGGTACCCTTGCTCAGCTGCACCTCTTCGTCGTTGGGCAGATTGATGGCGATGGTCTTGGATCCGGAATTCGCGTCTCCGGCCACGAAGACCACGTCGTAGGCATTGAGATCGGCGTCGGTGCCCGGCATTTCTTCCTTGTACTCGGCATCGACCGGCAAGCCGCGCTGCAGGTCGGGCATGAACTGGGCAAAACGCGCCAGGCGCTCGCTCCAGGCCATGTCCTTCAGCAGCACGAAGGTCTCAAAGGCAGAGCGATAGCCGTAGAGGCCGTCCTGGTAGGTCTCAATCGGGCCGATGACCAGCTCGATGGGGTTGTTTTTCATGTCCATCCAGGCCATGTCGGAGGCCTGGTAGTCATCGGTCAGCAACGCCGTGGCGCGCAGATCCAGGTAACGGGCGAACTCCGGATCTTCCGCCAGGCCGGAAGCCTGCCTCAGCAACGCAGAAATCTGGTCAATCTGTTCGCCAAAGGCCTGGCTGTAGGGGACCAGCTGTAATTGTCCGCTTTCGTCACGCCGCACCAGCGAATACAGCCCGTCCTTGCCTTCCTGGTCCCAGGCCTCGAACTCCTCCTTGCTCATGTCCTCGGGGTAAAAGCGAGCGCCAGCCGGGCGCGGGCCGTACTGCTCCAGGAAAGGCTGGTCATTGGCCAGGCGGTCCCAGGGTCCATAGTTGATTTCGGCAAATCGTCGTGCTTTGGGGTCTTCAATGCCGGCCAGCAGGCTGTCGCGGTCTCCCCAAACCTGCTGCCAGAAAATGTCTTCGGTGATTTTTGCCGCGTCGATCAGCAGGGAAATCATTTCGCGCTGATGGTCGCTGAGCTCTGACAGGTCCGGCTTTAACTGGACGCTGGCGTAGATGTCGAAACGCGACGGGGCCGGTGCCTGCTCTACCGCCTCTGGCGGTGCCTGGGTGGTGAAGTCCGTTTCGGGTTCCGGCGCTTGACCGCAAGCGGCCAGGAATAAGGCCGAACCTGTGATCAGTGTGGTGGTGATTCTCATGGCATGGCTCCGATGGTTCTTGGGCACAAACCGCAATGGTTTCACAAAGGTGGCGGCATGTGAACAGGGCAGGTCACAATGGGTGGAAATTTCGCCCCTGCGTCCCCATACCATGCTGCAATTACCTATAATTCGTTGCCCCGGAACCAAGCCGGACATCACGTAGTACCGCGGAGTTAGAAATGCCCATTTACGAGTACCGCTGCCAGCATTGCGGCCATGAGCTGGAAAAGCTGCAGCGCATGAGCGACGACCCTTTGAAGGACTGTCCGGATTGTGAACAACCGGAACTCAAGCGGCTGATTTCGGCCGCGGGGTTCCGTCTGAAGGGCAGCGGCTGGTACGAGACCGATTTCAAGCAGGGCCAAAAGAAAAACCTGGTGGACAACGGTGACTCTGCTGGCAAGGGCAAATCCGACGCCAAGGCGGACAGCCCATCGGACAGTGGAGGCAGCAAAGCCGCCGCCACGAAGGAAACCCCGAAGGCCGGGGAAAGCAAGCCTGCTTCCCCGGCGAGCAGCGCCTGACATCAGTGCTTATGAAGGGGCCTGGCCCCGGAGAAACGACATGCGCACGCATCTGTGTGGAAACCTGAATGAATCGCAGGCCGACGAGCGCGTCAGCCTGTGCGGCTGGGTACACGCCCGGCGCGACCTCGGCGGGCTGATTTTTCTGAGCCTTCGCGACCATGGCGGCATCGTGCAGGTCGTGGTCGAGCCTGACAGCCCGGTGTTTGCTGATGCTGAAAAGCTTCGCAACGAGTACTGCGTGCGCGTGAGTGGCGTGGTGCGCATGCGCCCGCAAAGCCAGTGGAACGAAAACATGGCCACCGGCAAGGTCGAGGTTCTGGCGGATGAAATCGAGTTGTTCAACGCGTCAGCGCCGCTGCCGCTGCTCATGACGGATGAGGACGGCGAGGAAATCCGCCTGCGCTACCGCTACCTGGATCTGCGGCGCCCACGCATGCAGCACAACATGCGCATCCGAGCGCGCATGAACCAGGCCATACGCCATCACCTGGAGGCGGCGGGCTATGCCGAGTTCGAGACACCGATCCTGACCAAGGCCACGCCGGAAGGCGCGCGCGATTACCTGGTGCCCAGCCGGGTGAACTCGGGGCAGTTCTACGCGCTGCCGCAGTCTCCGCAGATTTTCAAGCAATTGCTGATGATGGCCGGCATGGATCGTTACTACCAGATTGCGCGCTGCTTCCGTGATGAAGATTTGCGCGCCGACCGCCAGCCTGAGTTCACCCAACTGGATATGGAGTTGGCCTTTGTAGAAGAGGCTGATGTTCAGGACAGTGCCGAGGCCCTGGTTCGCGCGGTGTTTCGCGATACGCTGGAGGTCGAGCTGGAGGATCCGTTCCCCAGGCTCACCTGGCGCCAGGCCATGCAACGCTACGGTTCGGACAAGCCGGATCTGCGGATCCCCATGGAATTGGTCGATGTCGATGATCATGTGAAGCACGTCGAGTTTCGCGTGTTTTCCGGGCCCGCGGCCGCCGCGGATCAGCGTGTCGCGGCCTTGCGCGTGCCTGGCGGCGCAGACCTCTCACGCAAGCAGATCGATGAATATTCGGCTTATGTCGCCCGCTATGGCGCCAAAGGCCTGGCCTGGATCAAGGTAAACGATGCGGATGCCGGGCTCGAAGGCCTGCAGTCGCCGATTGCCAAGTTCCTGGATGATGCGGCCTGGAGCGGTATCGCCGCGGCGACGGGCGCAGCGACCGGCGACATCCTGCTGTTTGGCGCTGGAGACTGGCTGACCACCAGCAACTTCATGGGTCAGCTGTTGGTCAAGGTCGGTCATGACCGAGACCTGGCCGAAGCAGGCTGGAAGCCGTTGTGGGTAACGCATTTCCCGATGTTTGAACGCGATGAGGAAGAAGGCCGCTTGTACGCCATGCATCATCCCTTCACCGCGCCGTCTGAGGATGATCCGCAAGCCTTACTGGCAGCGCCGGAGCAAGCGCTGTCCAAAGGCTATGACATGGTGCTCAACGGGGCCGAGATTGGCGGTGGGTCGGTGCGTATTCATAAGCCGGAGATGCAGCAGGCCGTGTTTGAGCTGCTGGGCATCGGCCAGCAGGAAGCCGCCGAAAAGTTCGGCCACTTGCTGGAAGCGCTGAAATACGGCTGCCCTCCGCACGGCGGGATCGCGTTTGGGCTGGATCGAATTGCCGCGCTGATGGCGGGTGAAGCGTCTATCCGGGACGTGATCGCATTTCCCAAGACCACCACGGCGCAGTGCTTGTTGACGGATGCGCCATCGGCCATCGACGACCGTCAACTGGCCGAATTACATATTCGTAACATCGAAGACTGAACGGCCGCCAGGGTGTTTGCCGCACCGCGGCCGACATGGCTTGCTAGAATGTGCTGCCTTTCCCTACAGAAGACGGGCGAGATAGATCGGAGAGAAATGACATGACATTCAGAAAACTGCTCGTGCTGGCGGCGATGACGCTGTCCATTGCATCCCTTCCTGTGACAGCGGCTGAGAAACCGCTGGAGCATTTCTTCAAGAAGCCGGAGTTTGCCGGGTTCCAACTGTCGCCGGACGGAACCAAGCTGGCCGCGCTGGCGCCTCTGGGAGAAAAAAAGCGCATGAACATCGTGGTGATCGATGTGGAAAGCCGCAAGGCCAATGCCGTCACCACGGTAGATGACCAGGATGTGACCGGCTTCATGTGGGCCAATAATGAGCGTTTGCTGTTTTTCATGGACCGCGATGGCAATGAATCTTTCGGCATCTACGCCGCGAACATCGATGGCAGAAAGCAGCGCACGCTGATTGCGCCGCCGGGCGCCCAGGTAGCCGCCGGGGCCATGTCCAAGATCATCGTCGCCAGCGTGCTCGACATCCTCAAGGATGAGCCCAAGCGCATACTGATCACCTACAACAAACGCCTGGCCGCCTACCCGGATGTCTTCAAGATGGATATCTACAGCGGCAAGATGCAGCGCGTGGAGAAAAACCCGGGCGATGTGACCGGTTGGTTCGTGGACTGGGAGGGCAACGTGATCGGGGCCGGCTATGTCGACAAGGATCGCGGCAGCCTGGATGGTGGTTTCAAGATGCGCGACAAGAAATCCGGTGATTGGGTGGAGATCACCCGGGCGCGCTTTGACGAGGCCAGCTTCAGCCCGGCCGGCATCAAGGGCGACGGCATCAACGGCTGGGTGACTTCGAACCTGACGCCCGAAGGGGATATTCGGGATAAGACCGCCCTGTACGAGTACAACTTTGCAACCCAGACCATGGGTGAGATGGTCTATGAGCATGGCGTTATCGACTGCTGTGGCGTGATCACCAGCGATAAGACCCGGGACATCATCGGCGTTGCCTATGCGGTGGGCAAGCCTGAGACGGTCTGGCTGGACGAGAACTGGAAGGCCGTAATGGCGGGTATCGACCAGGCGCTGCCCGACACCGTCAACAGCATGTCGAGCGTGGACGATAATGAAACCATCGGCGTGGTGACCGCTTATTCCGCCAAGCAGCCCCCCCGGTACTATTTGTATGATTTCCAGAACAAAACCCTGGAGTTCATGGCGGATTCACGGTCGTGGATCAATGCCGAGGAGATGGCCGATACCCAGCCGGTGTCTTTCAAGGCCCGGGATGGCCTGGAATTGCATGGGTACCTGACCTTGCCCGCGGGCAAAGAAGCCAAGAATCTGCCGCTGGTCATGAACCCGCATGGCGGCCCATGGGCGCGTGACGGCTGGGGCTACAATACCGAGCATCAGTTCCTGGCCAGCCGCGGTTACGCGGTGCTGCAGGTTAACTTTCGCGGTTCCACGGGCTTTGGTATGAATCACCTGCAGTCCAGCTGGAAACAGTGGGGTCAGGCCATGCAGGACGACATCACCGACGCCGTGAAATGGGCCATCGAGCAGGGTGTCGCGGACCCCGATCGGGTCTGCATCTACGGCGGCAGCTACGGTGGTTATGCCACCATGGCCGGTCTTACCTTTACACCTGAGCTGTACAAGTGCGGCATCAATTACGTGGGCGTGACCGACCTCGCCCTGCTGTTCAGCACGGCGCCCGATTCGTGGAGCGCCGGCATGCGGCAGATGCGCGAGCAGGTGGGTGATCCGGATACCGAGATGGAATTTCTCGACCAGTGGTCGCCGACCAACCACGCCGACAAGATCCAGGCGCCGGTGTTCATGGCCTACGGGCGTCGCGACCCGCGCGTCAACATCAAGCATCTGACGGACATGGAAAAAGCCATGGACAAGTATGACGTTGAATACGAGACCATGATCAAGAAAGACGAGGGACATGGATATCGCAAACAGGAAAATGTTTACGATTTCTACGGCCGCATGGAGACCTTCCTGGCTGAGCACCTCAATCCCTGATCGGGTTCAGGTTTTCGTCTTCGAGAGGGCCGGCTTTTGCCGGCCTTCTTTTTTGCTCAATGTCTTGATCACGTGACCCGTGACCCGTGATCCGTGTTTACGGGTTCGCAAGGTGAAGCCCGCCCCTGCGGGCGTATGCTTCTACAGTTCCTGCACGGTCTCCAGCTGACTCAACCCGCTCCAACCATGGAATCTCAGGCCACTTTGGCGTACCTTGCTGGCTTGCTTGACGCCATCACAGGGTAGCCCTGGTGCAGAGCCACACGGAACAATCCACCCAGACCCGCGAGGGCATGATCGCCGCGTCGCTGGCGTTCGGCTTTTGGGGTATGGTGCCGCTCTACTTCAAGGCGCTGAATGAGGTGGGCGCCGGGGAAATCATCGCGCACCGCATCATCTGGGCTGTGCCGCTGCTGGCCTTGTTTCTGCTGCTGAGAGACGGGCGCCAATTCTTTCGCCGCCTGGTTTTACCGCCGAAGCTGATCCTGGGTCTGCTGCTGTCAGGATTGCTGGTTTCAAACAACTGGTTGGTCTACGTCTATGCCGTGGTTACCGATCAAGTGATGGCGACCAGCCTCGGGTACTTCATCAACCCCCTGGTCAATGTGCTGCTGGGCTTTCTGTTCCTGCATGAGCGGCTGACCCGCAGCCAGGCGTTTGCGGTGGCGCTGGCCGCCGCGGGCACCTTGTACCTGGGCATCTACCTGGGCCAGCCACCCTGGATTGCACTGGTTCTGGGGTTCAGCTTCGGTTTCTATGGCCTGGTGCGCAAGAAACTGGCGGTTGGGCCAATGACCGGATTGATGTGGGAGGTGCTGCTGTTGATGCCGCTGGGCCTGGGGTTTTTGCTGTGGCTGCAAGCGCAGGACGGGATAAGTTTTCTGAATCTTGGGTTGCGAACGGATCTGCTGTTGTTGCTGGCAGGGCCGGTGACGGTCTTACCCCTGATCTGGTTCAACATGGCTGCCAAAAAACTACCATTGACCGTGCTGGGTTTCTTCCAGTACACCACGCCCAGCCTGGTCTTCATCCTGGCCGCATTCGTCTGGGACGAACCGTTTACCCAGGGCCATGCGGTCGCATTCGGCTGCATCTGGACGGCCCTGCTCATCTTGTCGGTCGAGTCCGTCGCGCGGATGCGTCGAGAGCGGCGTTTACGGGAAGCGGCAAATGGGTGAACACACCGAGGTCATCCTCGTACACGGGCTTTGGTACCGGGCATGGTCGCTGCGTATCCTGCGCGGCCGCCTGGAAAATGCCGGTTTCCATCTGCGAAGCTTCAGCTATCCCACCCGAACCCGATCCTTCGAAGCCAATGCCGGCGCTTTAAAGCAGTTTGCCTCGCAGAGCCAGGTTGCGCGGCAGCATTTCGTGGCCCACAGCCTCGGCGGGCTGGTGACCCTGGCCATGCTTTCCCGGCAAAACGAGCTGCCGCCCGGACGGTTGGTCTTACTGGGTACGCCCTTGCGGGGCAGCCAGGTGGCGCGCAGGCTGGTGAATTGGCCGGCCGGCGGCTTCATGCTGGGGCAGGCCGCACAGGTGTTGCAGCAGGGCCATCCGGACGTGGCTCCGGGGCGTGAAACCGGAATGATCGCGGGCATGAAGAGCCTGGGTCTCGGGCGGCTGACGGGGCGCCTGGGTCATTTCCATGACGGCACCGTGACCGTGGAGGAAACGCAGTCAGCACTCCTTGACGACCGCATCGAACTGCCGGTCACCCACACGGGCATGCTGCTGTCCCACGATGTGGCATTGCAGGCGGCCAGTTTTCTGCGCAAGGGTCATTTCAAGCGGCCCGATCTTGGGTTGAGGTAGATCAGTGAGCAGCCAGGGGTTATCGCGGACGCGTGACCGCTGAGCGTTCGTTGTCGTCCGC
>WTJD01000026.1:14452-25162 GCA_011524975.1 Lysobacterales bacterium | reverse complement strand
GGGCTTTACCAGGCACGACACGGAGTCCCTATGGCCGGTCACAGTAAATGGGCCAATATTCAGCACCGAAAGAAAGCGGTGGATGCCAAGCGCGGCAAGATCTTCACCCGAATCAACCGGGAACTGACCGTCGCCGCCAAAGAGGGCGGTGGTGATCCCGATTCCAATCCACGCTTGCGCCTGGCCGTCGACAAAGCCAACGCGGCCAACATGCCCAAGGACAACATCGAGCGCGCCATCAAGAAGGCCACGGGTGATCTCGAAGGTGTCAGCTACGAGGAGATCCGTTACGAGGGTTACGCCCAGGGCGGCGTGGCGGTCATGGTCGAATGCATGACGGACAACCGAAACCGGACCGTGGCCGAAGTGCGCCATGCCTTCACCAAGCACGGAGGCAACCTGGGCACCGACGGCTCCGTCGCGTACCTGTTCAGCAAGCTGGGCGTACTCAACTTTGCGCCGGGCACCTCGGAAGACGAGGTCATGGAGGTCGCTCTGGATGCCGGCGCCGATGACATTGAGACTGCGGAGGACGGCTCCATCGAAGTGACCACCGCGCCGGAGGCCTTTTCGGATGTCGTTGCCGCGATGGAGACGGCCGGGCTGAAGCCGGAGAACGCCGAAGTCACTATGCGCGCCAGCACCGAGGTGGCTTTGGATGTCGAGACCGGTCAGAAAGTCCTCAAATTCCTGGACATGCTCGAAGACCTGGACGACACCCAGGACGTTTATTCCAACGCGGATATCCCCGAAGAGGCTTATGCGGGTTAAGGCCGTCTGATGCGCATACTCGGAATCGACCCGGGTTCTCGCCTGACCGGCTTCGGCATCATCGATATCAACGGCGATCGCGTGCGGGCGGTCCATTACGGTGTGATCAAGGCGGGGAAGGGGGAATTCACCGGCCGCCTCGGCCTCATCTTTAACGGCATACGCGAACTGGTCGAAGAATTTCGGCCGGACGAAGCCGCGGTGGAGACCGTTTTCGTCAGCCACAACGCCAATTCGGCCATCAAGCTTGGCCAGGCGCGCGGCGCGGCGGTGGCCGCCATCATCGCCGGCGATCTGCCCGTGGCCGAGTATTCCCCGCGCTCGGTCAAGCAAGCCATCGTCGGGCGGGGCGCGGCCGACAAGTTCCAGGTACAGCACATGATCCGCGTGCTGCTGGGCTTGACCGAAACACCGTCTGAAGACGCCTCGGACGCGCTGGCTGTGGCATTATGTCATCACCATACGCAAAGCACCGTGGACCGAATCCCGGGCTTCACAGGTTGATTACGAAGTGCCCAAGAGCCGACAACGCCTGACATGATTTCCCGCCTCGCAGGAACACTGCTTGAAATCGACCCGCCCAACCTCGTGGTCGACTGCGGTGGCGTTGGCTACGAGGTGGAAGCGCCCACCAGCGTTTTTGACACGCTGCCCCAGATCGGCCAGCCGGTCGAACTCAGGACCCACCTGCAGGTCAGCCAGGATGCGCAGACCCTGTATGGTTTTTCCAGCCTGGCGGAGCGCACCCTGTTCCGCCAGCTGTTGAAGGTGAGCGGCATTGGCGCCAAGCTGGCCCTGACCATCCTCTCCGGCGCCAGCGGCGAGGAGCTGGCCCGGTACGTGGCTGATGGCGATGTGGCATCGCTCACCCGCCTCCCCGGCATCGGCAAGAAGACCGCCGAGCGCATCATCATAGAAATGCGTGACAAACTCGAAGCCATGCCCGCTCTACCGGCCGGTGTTGCGGCCGGGGCGTCTTCAGGGGCCATGGCCACGGGTGCTGCGGCAGAGGCGGCCAGCGCTCTGAAGGCGCTGGGCTACAAGCCCGCCGAGGTTCAGCGCATGGTCCGCGAGGCGGCCGGGCCAGATTTAAGCGCCGAGGAAATCATTCGCAAAGCCCTGCAGGGCAAGGCGCTGGCATGAAAAGGGAAGCCTTCCGCTCATGAGTGAAACGACTGAACGCGTGGTGACGCCGCTGGACTCGGGTGAAGACCAGCTTCTCGAAGCCAGCCTGCGTCCCAGGACGCTGTCGGAGTATGTGGGCCAGCCGGCCATGCGCGAGAAACTGGAGATTTACCTGGAGGCGGCCAGGCGCCGCGAGCAGGCATTGGACCACGTGCTGATTTTCGGCCCGCCTGGCTTGGGCAAAACCACGCTCGCGCACGTGATCGCGCACGAAATGGGCGTGAGCCTGCGCCAGACTTCCGGGCCGGTGCTGGAACGGGCCGGCGACCTGGCGGCGCTGCTGACCAACCTCAAGCCCGGTGACATCCTGTTCGTGGACGAGATTCACAGGCTCTCGCCCGTGGTGGAAGAGGTGCTTTACCCCGCGCTGGAGGATTTCCAGATTGACATCATGATCGGCGAGGGCCCCGCGGCACGTTCGATCAAGCTGGACTTGCCGCGCTTCACCCTGGTTGGAGCCACCACCCGCGCCGGACTGCTGACCTCGCCTTTACGCGACCGTTTCGGCATTGTCGAGCGTCTGGAATTTTACAGCCCGGAAGAATTGGCCCGCATCGTGACCCGGTCGGCCGAGATTCTGGGCATCGGCGTGGATGCCGAGGGCGCCATGGGTATCGCCAGCCGCTCTCGTGGCACGCCGCGCGTGGCCAACCGCCTGTTGCGCCGCGTGCGGGATTTTGCCGAGGTTAAAGGCGGCGGGTTCATCAACCAGGAGATCGCGGTGGGCGCGATGGACATGTTGAAGGTGGATGATTGTGGTTTTGACACGCTGGATCGCAGGCTGTTGCGGTTGATCATCGATCATTTTGACGGCGGGCCCGTGGGCGTGGAGAGCATTGCCGCCGCGCTTTCGGAAGAGCGCGGCACGGTGGAAGATGTGCTGGAGCCTTACCTGATCCAGCAGGGTTACATCATGCGGACTTCGCGTGGCCGCATGGCGACTTCGCGCGCTTACCGTCATTTCGGCCTGGAAAAGCCCGGTGGGCCCGAAAAAGACCTGTTTGGAACAGAAAAATAACCCCTTTTGCATCCAAGATCCGTTTTTAATGGCTGTAACTGAACCAATGCGCCAACCGTTTGTCTGGCCAATGAGGGTGTATTGGGAGGACACCGATGGCGGTGGCGTGGTGTACCACGCGCGTTATCTCAACTTTTTCGAGCGCGCGCGCACCGAGTGGCTGCGTGCGCTGGGCATGAACCAGTCGGTGCTGGCGCGGGAGCACGGTGTCGTGTTCGCCGTGCGCCGCATGGAGATTGATTTCAGGCAGGCGGCGCGGCTGGATGACGAGTTACGGGTCGGCGCGCAGCCGGTTCACCTGGGCGCGGCCCGGGTGGTTTTTGAGCAGGCCATGCATCGCGCCGCGGATGGTGCGTTACTGGCCGGGGCCAAGGTGCAGGTCGCCTGCCTGGCGGCCGACAGTTTCAAGGCGGTTCGGCTGCCGGCCTGGATCAGGCAAAAAATGGTCGAGAACATGGAACAAGAAACCCGATGAGGCTTGATTGATGGAAAACGATTTACAGGTCTGGCAGCTGATCCTGCATGCCAGCTGGATGGTGAAATTCGTGATGCTGGTGCTGCTGCTGGCCTCGGTGGCGTCGTGGATGATCATCTTCCGCAAGCGCTCGGCGCTGAATGCCGCGGACAAAAACGCGAAGCGCTTTGAAGAGCGCTTTTGGTCCGGCATGAAACTGAACGAGCTGTACGATCAGCTGGCCCGCGACGATGACAGCGGTGACGGGCTGGAGCAGGTATTCACTGCCGGGTTTGCCGAGTTTGTCCGTTTGCGGGAGCAGGGCCGGATGTCGGCGGACCGCGTGGTTGAGGGCGCCGAGCGCGCCATGCGGGTGGCATTGACGAGGGAGTTGGATGACCTGGAGCACCATTTGAGTTTCCTGGCCACCGTGGGCTCGACCAGCCCGTATATCGGCCTGTTTGGAACCGTCTGGGGCATCATGACCTCGTTTCAGGCGCTGGCCAACGTAAATCAGGCCACCATCGCCATGGTGGCGCCGGGCATCTCAGAGGCATTGATCGCCACGGCCATGGGTTTGTTTGCCGCCATTCCGGCGGTCATTGCCTACAACAAGTTTTCCAACCAGGTCGAACGCCTGGACATGCGATTTGAGAGCTTCAAGGAAGAGTTCTCCAGCATCCTCAATCGCCAGGCCCATGCGGCCATGGACAGCTAGCCGGGCATGGCCTCGCAGCGTAAAAAGCGCCGGCCCATGGCCGAAATCAACGTGGTGCCCTACATCGACGTGATGCTGGTGCTGCTGGTGATCTTCATGATCACCGCGCCGCTGTTGAACCTGGGGGTGGAAGTCGATCTGCCGAAAGCGGACGCGGAGCCGCTGGAATCGCAGCAAGGCGATGAGCCGCTGGTGGTCACCGTGCTGGAAAATGGTGACCTGTACCTGAATGCCGGCGGAGATCTCGACGGCACCAGCAGCGGCCTGATCGATCCGGATTCCCTGGTGGCCACGGTATCCGCTATCGTGCGCCGCAATCCGGATGTGCAGGTGCTGGTCGGCGGAGACCAGGCGGTGGGCTACGGCCAGGTTTACAACGCCATGGTGTTGCTGCAGAAAGCCGGTGTCACCAAGGTGGGGCTGATGAGCGACCCGCTCGAGGCGGGGTTGGGCGAATAGGCATGCAGGAGATGTGGGCGCAAACCCGGGCTCTGGGTCTGTCGCTCGGCGTTCATGTACTGGCGGCCATTCTCGTGGTGCTGGGCACCATGGAATGGAGCCCCTTTCGGACGCCGCGCCTGGAGGCGCTGGCCATCGAGGCGGTCATCGTTGATACCACGGCCTTGCGCGAACGCCGTGATCAGGCGCAACGCGAGGCTGAGCAGGCGGCGCAGCGGGAAGCGGCCCGCGAGCGCAGGCAGCAGGAGCTGGCCGCCCAGCGCGAACGCGAGCGCCAGGCCGCCCTGGAGGCGGAGCGCGAAAAAGTCAGGCAGCAACGCGCTGAGCAGATGCGGCTGCAGCAGTTGCGCGATCAGCAGGAACGCGAGCGCCAGGAAAAGCTGGCGGAGCAGCAGGCGGAGCTCGAACGTATTCGCGAGGAGCGGGCGGAGGCCGAGCGGCAGCGCAAGCTGGAAGAAGAGCGCATGAAGCAGCTCGAGGCCCGGCGCCAGTCGGAAGAGGAAGCCAGGCTGCAGGCCGAGGCCGAGGCACAGCGCCAGGCGGCGGAGCAGCGGGAATTCAGGGCAGGGCGGCTGGCCACCCTGAGTGAGCAATATCAGCTCGCGATCCAGGCGCAGGTGACCAACAACTGGCTGCGCCCGCCGACAGCACGGCCGGGCTTGCGTTGCACGCTCAGAATTATTCAGATTCCGGGTGGCGAAGTGATTTCGGCCGACATCGCCGGCTCCTGCAATGGTGATGAGGCGACGCGCCGCTCACTGGTCGCCGCGGTGGAGCGAGCCGGCTCGCTGCCTTATCGCGGCTTCGAGGAAGTGTTCGTGCGAGAAATCGATTTTGTGTTTATTTACGATGGTGATTGACGATATGAAGCTGACCCGAATGCAGACCACACCCATTCTCACGTTGTTGCTCGGCCTGCTGCTGACGGTTGGCGCGCATGCCAAGCTGGAGATCGAGATCATCCAGGGAAATGCGGCCGCTCTGCCGATTGCCGTGGTGCCCTTCCAGTGGCGCGCGGCCGGGCCGCCGCCGATCACCGGCGTGTCCGATGTGGTGGCTTCCGACCTCTACCGCTCGGGCCTGTTCGACCCCATGGACGAGCAAGACATGGTGGACCGGCCGGCCGATGCCGAATCCATCCGGTTTGGCACCTGGCGGTTGTTGCAGACCGATTACCTCGTCATCGGCTGGGTCAATGATGCGCCTGGCGGTAATGGCTACGACATCGTCTACCAACTGTTCGACGTTCATACCCAGGAACGCCTGCTGTCGCAAATCACTTCGGTTTCCCTGGGTGACCTGAGGTTTGGCGCACACCGGGTGGCGGATGCCATCTATGAGAAGTTGACCGGCGTACCCGGCGCTTTTTCGACCCGCATCGCCTATATTTCCGCGACCCAGACGGGTGAGGGGCAGCGGTATGAGCTGGTGGTGGCCGACGCTGACGGGTTCAATCCGCAGTCCGTGGTGGGCTCACCAGAGCCGTTATTGTCCCCGGCCTGGTCACCGGACGGCGCGAAGCTGGCCTATGTATCGTTTGAGAAAGGTAACTCCGCCATCTACGTGCAAGAAGTGGCCACCGGCGCCAGGGAGCTGGTCTCATCGGGCAAGGGCATCAATGGCGCGCCGGCTTTTTCCCCGAATGGCCGCTACCTGGCGATGACGCTCAGCCGCACGGGCAACCCGGAGGTCTTTGTGCGCGATCTCACCACCGGGGCCACCCGCCAGCTGACCAATCACTGGGCCATCGACACGGAACCTGCCTGGTCGCCCGATGGACGCACCATTTACTGGACCTCCGACCGTGGCGGCAAACCCCAGATATACCGGGTGCCGGCCGAGGGCGGCACCGCTGAGCGGGTGACGCGCATGGGCGAGTACAACGCGCGCGTCAGCGTGGCCCGCAATGGGACTGATTTAGCTGTAGCGCATGGAAGAGGAAACGAGTATCGTATAGCCGTGTGGGATCAAGAGACTGAACGCATGCGCATCCTGACGCCAGGTGTGCTGGACGAGTCTCCCAGCTTTGCTCCCAACGACAGCATGATTCTTTACGCCACGCGCGAGGGCGGCAGGGGCGTCTTATCGGCTGTGTCAGCGGATGGAAACGTCCGCCAGCGTTTGATTTTGAGTGAAGGGGACGTGCGGGAGCCCGCCTGGTCCCCCGTAATCAGGTAAACTTGAAGGCTGTGCTCGAAATAACGGCATCGAATCAAAAACAGGAGGATCCCATGAAAATCGCCTTGCGCATGCTGCTTGCTTTGTCAGTCGCTTTCGCGGTGGCCGCGTGTAAGTCCACCCCAGAAGCGGAAGAAACCACCACTGAAACCACCACGGAGCCTGAAGTGACAGAGCCGGTTGTCACCGAGGCCGCGCCGGATCCCCGTGACTACACTGACCCGCGCAACTTCGAGAACAGCGAAAGCCTGTTGTCCAAGCGCGTGATCTATTTCGATTTCGACAAGTCCGACGTGAAAGCGGAATATCGTGATGTACTGGCGGCGCACGCCGCCTACATGGCTGCCAGCCCGAGCGCTCGCGCCACCCTCGAGGGGCATGCCGATGAGCGTGGCACCCGCGAATACAACCTCGGTCTCGGTGAACGCCGTGGCAACAGCGTCACCGGCTTGCTGTCCGCCGGTGGGGCCCGCGGCGGCCAGTTGGACGTTGTCAGCTATGGCGAAGAACGCCCGGTATGCCGCGTCAGCGACGAGGACTGCTGGTGGCAGAACCGCCGCGTGGAGGTCGTTTACACGGCACGGTAATCGATGATGCAGCACACGTTTAAGTTGCTCGGGATGGCCAGCCTTGCGCTGGCCATCGCCGTTCCAGCCTTCGCTCAGAGCGCTGATGACCGGCAGCAGATGATGGATTTGGTACTGCAGATGCAGCAGTTGCAGGATGAGATACGCCTGTTGCGAGGACAGATCGAAGAGCAGGCCTTTGAGCTGGAGACGCTCAAGCGTCGTCAGCGAGACCAGTATCTCGATCTGGACAGCCGCCTGAATGAGGTATCAGCGGGAGGCGCGCCGTCTCCGATGGGCAGTTTTGGCGCAGAGGACACGGCCGCCACGCAGCAGGCCCGGCCTCGGGATGATGGCTCGTCTGCCACGACGTCTTCACAGGTGGTACAACAGCCCGAACTGGGCAGGCTGTCGGATCGCGAGGTGCCCGAGATTCGAGAGCCCGTCGACGCGCCGTCCACGGTCACGGGGCTGGCCGCCCCACAGGCCGAGGCTCGCACGGCATCCGCCTCGCCGGAAGCAGAAAAGGCCGCCTATGACCGGGCGTTCCAGGCGCTGAAAGATTTGCGTTATGCGGATGCCGCCACGGGTTTTTCCGATTTTCTGGACCGCTATCCGGGCAGCGAGTACGCAGACAACGCGCAGTACTGGCTGGGTGAATCCTATTACGTGACGCGCAATTACGAGCTGGCGTTGGATGCCTTTGCCGCTCTACAGGACAAGTATCCCGACAGCCCCAAGCTGCCGGACAGCCTGTTGAAAGTTGGCTACACGCACTACGAGCTGAAGCAGTGGGACCAGGCCCGGGCGGCGCTGACCCAGGTGCAGGAACTTTATCCGAACACCACCCTGGCGCGGCTGGCCGAGAGCCGTCTGCGCAGCATGCGGCTGGAAGGGCATTTCTGAGGTGCCGCCATGGCCAGCGGTGGTCACGCCTGACTCGTGATCCGTAGCTCGTGTCCCGTAAGTGGTTGTGTTTAGACGATGCCAATGTCCCAATCCAGTGAGCGCGCTCGCGTTCCTCAATCCCGCACCGATCAACTCAAGATCACGGAGATCTTTCTCTCGCTCCAGGGCGAGGCCCGTGACGCCGGGATACCCACCGTCTTTATTCGCCTGACCGGGTGCCCGCTGCGCTGCGTATATTGCGACAGCGAATACGCGTTTTTTGGCGGTGACTGGATGCACTTCGATGCCATCCTGGAAGCGGTTCAAGCGCATGGCGCGCGCCATGTCTGCGTAACCGGCGGCGAGCCGTTGGCCCAAAAGCGTTGTCTTGATTTGCTGGTTCGCCTGTGCGATGCCGGCTACCGGGTGTCACTGGAGACCAGCGGCGCCATTGACGTGTCCGAGGTGGATGAGCGGGTCAGCCGGGTGGTTGATCTGAAGACGCCGGATTCGGGGGAGGAGGCGCGAAATCTATGGTCCAATATCGAGCACCTGGGCCCGAAAGACCAGATCAAATTCGTGATCAATTCGCGCAATGATTACGATTGGTCGCGGGAGCAGCTGCAGGTCCGGTCGTTGAACCAGCGCTGCGAGCTGCTTCTTTCCCCGGCCTGGGGCCAGCAGGACGCCACCGAGCTGGCGGAATGGATCATCGAGGACCGCCTGCCCGTTCGCATGCAGATGCAACTACACAAATTGTTGTGGGGAGACGTGCCCGGCAAATGAATACGGTAAAGCGCGCGGTGGTGCTGGTATCCGGAGGCCTCGATTCGGCCACCACGCTGGCCATGGCCAAGGATCAGGGCTTTGATTGCCACGCCTTGGCCGTGAACTATGGCCAGCGGCACCGTTCCGAATTACAGGCCGCGGAACGCGTGGCGCGCGCCGCGGGCGTGCCGTTGCGAATCGTCGATATCGATTTGCGCTCGATCGGCGGGTCGGCTTTGACCGATGATATTGAAGTACCTGAGGGCGGCACCGAGGGCATTCCCGTCACCTACGTGCCGGCGCGCAACACCATCATGCTGTCGCTGGCCATGGGCCTGGCGGAGGTGCTGCAGGCGGAAGCCATTTTTATCGGCGTCAACGCGGTGGACTATTCCGGATACCCGGATTGCCGCCCTGAATTTATCGCCGCGTTTGAAAGCCTGGCCAACAGGGCCACCAAGGCGGCTGTGGAGGGTGCGCCACTGGCCATTCATACACCGCTCATAGACCTGACCAAGGCTGAGATCATCCAGCGTGGCACGTTGCTGGGTGTGGATTACGGTGACACCGTTTCCTGCTATCAGGCTGACGAAGACGGCCGCGCTTGCGCGGTCTGTGATTCCTGCCTGATCCGCATCGCGGGTTTTCAGGCGGCGGGCATTACCGACCCGACACGCTACGCCTGAACTTTTGGCATTTGTTGAAATCGAAGGTTTGGGTTAATTTCTTACTTTGCAAAGTTGATGAGGGTTATCAATGAAATTTGGATTTGGATGCTGTGCTGTGACTGTCATGCTTTTGGCCTTTGCGCCCATGGGACACGCACAAAATGTGAACGTGGTGGTCGACATGGAAGGCGTGGACCGGAATGAATACTACGATGACCTGGAAGCATGCCAAAACACGGGCGGCCAGGTGGAATATAACGAGCCGGAGCGTGAGGGCGTGGCCCGAAACACCGCCCGGGTAGCCGCCGTCGGGGCAGCAGCCGGAGCCATCAGTGGCGGTTCTGGCAGCAAAGGCGCCAAGACCGGAGCGGCGGTGGGGCTGGCAGCCTCCGCCACGCGTAACGCGCGTAACCGTCGGCAGGCCGAGACCAACACCAAAAACGAGATCGAGCAGGTCGTGAAAAACTGTATGCGCGGCCGGGGCTATAACGTCCTCAACTGATTTCCTGCCGCAAAAACATGAAAAGCCTGGCGGCTTTATAAGCCGCCGAGCTCTTGAGTGCGCGCGCGATTTCACCTAAAATCTCGCGCTCTTTGCAAGACCCTGTATGGGCCGTTAGCTCAGTTGGTAGAGCACCGGACTTTTAATCCGATGGTCGTAGGTTCGATCCCTACACGGCCCACCAATTTACCGACCCTCCGGGCCGGTAAATCGATAGCTCGGTAGGGATCACCTACATCTGAAATCTCTTTCCAGAGTCATCACCCGCCTCGCAACGCCCTGCGACGATTTTCTCCGTATGGGCCATCACGGCAGGGCGTTGGTTCGATCCCTACACGGCCCACCATTTAACCCACCGCAAGGGTGGGTTAAATATGGACCGAGAGGGATCGCTACGAGTTTTCCCGTTCTTTACTCCGGTCTTTCCCCGCAGCCAGCGCTTGGTCGGGCCGTTTCTTTTCGTGTTCCTGGGGCGCTGGCGGTTCGATCCCTACACGGCCCACCAATTTACCGACCCTCCGGGCCGGTAAATCGA
>WTJD01000026.1:0-14352 GCA_011524975.1 Lysobacterales bacterium | reverse complement strand
CGGTAAATCGATAGCTCGGTAGGGATCACCTACATCTGAAATCTCTTTCCAGAGTAATCACCCGCCTCGCAACGCCCTGCGACGATTTTCTCCGTGTGGGCCATCACGGCAGGGCGTTGGTTCGATCCCTACACGGCCCACAAATTCCCGAGGCCTTACAGGCCAGGAAGATGCCGCCTGCTCAATGAATGCCCGGTCCTTCAGCCAGCACCACCTATGCCGGGTCAGGCCGTATTGCCGCCATCGATCGGAATGGCGGCGCCGGTCACCTGTCTCGCCTCCTCCGAGGCGAGAAACCGGACCAGCGCGGCAACCTCCTCCGGGTGCGTGACCCGACCGGTGGGGCTCTCAGCGTTGCAGTGCGCCAGCGCCGCGGCATGGCTCATGCCGTCGCGCGCCCCGTCTTCCACCAGCATCGGGGTATCGACGTCGCCGGGGCAGACCGCGTTGATGCGCACACCCTGGTGCGCATGGTCCATGGCCATGGCACGTGTCAGCAGCACCAGTCCACCCTTGCTCGCGCAATAGGCGGCTGCGCGTTTGCCCGCCTGCAGGCCCCAGTCAGACGCAATGTTGATGATCGCGCCCCGGGTTTTCAGCAGGAAGGGCAGACAGTCGCGACTGAGGCGGAAAGGCGCGTCAAGGTTAATCGCCAGCGTGGCCTGCCAGTCGTCCTCTGACGTCTCCGCCGCGCTGCCGCGCCGGTAGATGCCGGCATTATTGACCAGCAGGTCCAGGCTGCCGAGCTGCGCCATCGCGTCCTCGACCAGTCGGCGGCAGCCGTCCTCGGTCGCCAGATCGGCGGCCAGGGGAAAGATACCCGCCTGTGTGCCAGCCAGGGCGTCGAGACGCTCCGTGTCGCGGCCGCTGGCGACCACCGAGTAACCGGCGCCGGCGAGATCCAGCGCAATGGCTTGGCCGATGCCGGAACTGGCGCCGGTGACGATGGCTTTTTTCATGGTCCTGTCTCCATGCTGGCCCAGATGAGGCCCCTATGATATCGATTGGCGTCTGGTTGAGATCCACCCGGTTCGCGCGCCGCCAGCCAGTGTGTGTCTCAGCCGCGGCCGGCCGCCGTGTGCCTTACCCAAACGATGCGACAAGAAAGAACGTCAGCGCTCGTCAAGACGGGGATTGTTCGAGATTCCGCACATGGCTGGGCGCCACGCCATGCCAGCGCTGGTAGGCCCTCGAGAACGCGCTTTGGCTGGAAAAACCCAGCATGTAAGCGACCTCGCTCAGCGCCAGGGTGTTCGTCGACAGATACGCCTCGGCCAGCTCTTTCCTGACGTCATCGAGAAGTGTCCTGAAATTCTGCCCCTGCTCCTCGAGCCGGCGGCGCACGCTGCGTGCGCTGATGTTCAGTTCACTGGCCACCACCTCAATGCTCATATCACCGCTCGTCAGGCGCCGGATGGCGATATCCCTGGCGCGGGATACAAAGTCGTTGCCGGGTGTTCCAAGGAACCGGGCGGTGAGTTCGTCGTGCATTTGTGCGATCAGGGGATTGGCGCCCAGGTGCTGTCGATCGGCGTCCTCGGCGGCGATGAGCATCACGTTCGCGGCCTGGCCAAACAACGGCCTGACCCCGAAAAGGGCCTCAAAAGGGGCAATATCTCGGGGTGCCGGCCGGGTCATGCAGACGCTCGATGGCGTGAAATTTTCGCCCGCGTTCACCTTGCACAAGGCCATGGTCAGAGCCATCCATGTGTCATTCATCACCACGGGATTGAGCGAATCGACAGCGATCGCGTGTTCCACGCTCAAGCCGTCCGCGGTATCGCTGACGTGCAAGCTGGCTCGCGTGTTCACCACCTTCGCAAAACGTGCCAGCCGGGCGAAACCATCGCGCAGGGAATAACTGGCCAGCCAGGCGAAGCCCAATGATTCGAGCTGGGAGGGGTGGAAAACCCTCGCCACCCTCAGGCCGAATGCCTCGTCTCCACTCAGCTCCGCGGCATGGGCACGTATCCGGTCAACGAGAAAAAACGGAAGTTTCGAGCCCGCGGCCGAGGGCGGTGCGAAATCGGAGCCCGCCGCCCTGAACATGGCCCCGGGGTCCATGCCATAAGATTCAATCACCCGCCACAGATTCGTGGCCGAGGCCGCCAGGGAAAACACCTCGATGTCGCGGCTGGATTGGCTCATAGCGCCATGATACTGCCCCGCCCCCTGGTTGGTGTCAATTCAGCCATCTGAACCGATTCACCGGCGCTGCTCGAGGCATGAAGTGAAGATCATCACGGTTGATGTTACTATCGTGTTCGTGCGCGAAGCAGGGGGAGCACTCGCCACCTTTAGTACCAACATCTTACTCAAGGGGTTCATGCATGTTTAATATCGTATCTGAAGACAATTCCAATCCTCGCACCCGCGCGACCGGCGTGGGTTTCACAGCGCTGATTTCCGGCCTCTTGCTGCTGGCCGTGGTCTGCGCCCCGGTGGCGCTCGCCAAGGGCAAGCCAGACCCGGGCGGACCCGGCTTCAAGCTGAACATCGAGGAGGTGTTTCTGAGCGATCCGTTCGACATTGACGACGATGAGCCTTCCGAACTCGAGATCTTCGGCAAGAGCCTGGACTACGGGGACGGCCCCCTGGAGGTGACCCTGGGTACCTTCCCGCCGTTGGTATGCAGCACGCAGACGCCTGAGTATATCAAGTGCGATCTTCCTGCCGGCGGGGTTGGCGTTGCCGGGGACTACGAGTTGGTGGTGTCGAACGGCGTGGGCCAAACGGAGGCCGACGAGTACGACCTGACCATCGCCGAGCCGCCCGTGCCGGAGGGCACCATCGCGTTCTACGCGGCGACGGCCTGCCCGCCGGGCTGGGACGAGTACACTGCGGCGCAAGGCCTTGCCATCGTCGGGCTGCCGTCAGGCGGCTCGGTTGCGGGCGGTTTCGGGACACCCATGGCTGATAATGAAGACCGCACGGGCCACACGCATGACGTCGACCCCGCGGCCGTAGACTCGAGCACTGACGGTGCGCACGACCATACCGGCTCGACCAGCCCTGGTGGTAACCACACCCACACCATCAATCCAACGACCGATTTTGTGGGGAAAGCGATCGAGTGCGATGATTCAACTGAGACTGGAACGGGAATAGCAGATGCTTGTTTTACCTTTAACGACTATGTGTTCGTTCCCGCTGGGGGCCACGGTCACCCCGCAGAGGAAGCGGGCACCCACCAGCACAACGTGGCGCAGGACGGAGACCACAACCACTCGGTGGATGTGGGCAACACGACCTCAACTACCCCCTCCAAGGAGGATGTCCTGCCTTACATCCAGCTTTTGGCCTGCGTGAAGGGCTGCATCTCCGACTGCGACGCGGAGTAAAGCTTTGGTGCCCGGGCGGCGCGCAGCCGCCCGGTGCGCCCTATCTTGATGTGCATTGATCACCCGCCGCCGCGGGGCTCGGGCCAGACCCAAATGTCGGCGGGCGACTGCTCAGCGTCACGTTTGGTCAACGGCAGGGCGTTTCAATAAGCACGATAACCGCTGTTGGGTTGGTTGACTTGCAGGCCCTCCAGGCCGTTCAGCAGGTGCGGCGTCAGCTCTCCGATCAGCGTGTCCTCGTTTTGACGCCAGTCCAGGTAGGCCGCGTAGCTGTCATAGCTGTCCCAGTTGGATGTCACCCAGATGGTGTCAGAGGCTTCGTTGACGAACATTTCCAGTTCCATGCAGCCCGGCCATGCCCTGGTTGCCGGCAACCCGTTGTCGCTCTCGAGGAGGGCGACAATCTGGTCCACCTGTCCCGGCTGAGCTTTCAGCGATACGACCACCGGGTTCTTGGGATACACCGCGTTGATCATCCCGCCGGCATCGAAAAAGTCACCCTGTTCTACGATTTTGCCTTCGCTGTCGAAGTTGAAGTAATGATAGGAATTCAAGGACAGTGATTTTCCGGTGCTCGAGTGCTCGCCGGTCCACGTCCCATAGACCCGTACGCTGCCGTCGGGCTGTCCTTCGCGGCTCGTGCCCGGCAGCCATGAGTCTGCCTCGAACGCCAGGTTTTCGAACTGGTCGTGATAGCCCTTGGCCATGACCGCGACTTCTTCGAAGCCGATGGTATCGGAGCCATATAACGGCGGATACAACACCAGGTCCTTGCTCCACAATGCCAGTTGCTCATCCAGCGCTTCTTGTGCGTGGAGCTCAAATAATTTCTGTGCCGTTGCCAGGTTCTTCTGATAATCGGCATGCTCCGTGGAGCAAGCGGTCAGCAGAACGAGTATCAGCGCCAATGCCGTCAAGTTTTTCATGCAATTTACCCCTCAAGATTTGCGGTTGAGTTGCACGCCATCCTGACACAGCGGGGCGGTCTGCGGCAACTCAGACAATCAGTGCCATCTGGGGCGGGGGGCGTGGTCAATGAGGCTGGCCCGTCTTTCGGAGCCGGGGCGATCGTCCGATCTTGGGCTTTTTTCATGCCAGGGTGGTCAATTGGGTCAACACATTGGCCGATTAAGTCAAGCGCTGCTCCTCTTGATCGTGCATCATGCGCACCCAATGACACTCGGAGTGGCGGGGAAGCATGCCCACTTCGGGCCCCGCGCGGCTAGCCTGCGACGAATTGCGATCGGCAGGCCGGCGGACCAGCGGCCGCAACGGTCAGCAATGACCCGGATTCGAGGCCATCATTAATGGGCTGAATTCGGAAAAAGGGTGTAAACTGCGCGGCCGCGTAAAATTGAAAGCCGAAAGCAAATGACACCATTTTTCCTTATAAAGCGCCAGGAAATTCATCAGCAATTGCCCAAGCAGCGCCTGCCATTTGAGGGTGTATGGCGCCACTGGCACGCCTTCATCCTGACCGGTTTAATGGCGTTCTCATCGGCATCGTCCTGGGCCCAACTGGCGAGTTACCCGCTTGATAGCAGCCTTAACGATAGCAATGGCGTACATAATGCAACCAGCAGCGGCGACCTCAGCTTTCTGTCTGAGGGTGAGCGCAATTTTGTCCGGCTGGGTGATGACGCAGTTCTCACGCTGCCCGTCTCACTGAATGAAGCCGTGGTGGAGCACGACAGCTTTGAAATTGGCTTCGACTTCCGGCTTTCAGCGATTTCCGACCTCACGGATTGCTGCAGAAACAACTACCCGCTCCTGGCCACGGAAACGATCGACGCTTCCGAAAATCCGCGGGGATTCACCCTTGAGCTCATTCACTTTCCGGGGTTTGATCCGGAAGAGGTCTACCTCTCATTTTTACCGCAGGCGGAAGAATCCCGAAGCGCGGTTCAAGGTGTGCTGCTGAATTACAACACCGATCAGAAACTGGGCCAGTGGCGCCGGTTCTCGGCGCGTTTCGAATTGGCGCGAAACATGGTGCTCATCAACCTGGATGGACAGGTATTTCTCCGGGGCATTGGCGCAGAACTCGATGTGGATGCCTTCAAATCGGACCTGGCAGGTAACCTGATCCGCTTCCTGGGTCTCGACAATTTCGATACCGATACCGAGAACGCCGATGTCTACCTCGATAATCTCGAAATGTATGCCCCGGCCCCCCCAGTTGAAGATGACATCAACAGTGCTTTCAGCGCATTGCGATCACATGTTCTGGGCCAACAGGTGCTGACGGACGAAACTGTCGAAGAGCACGCCGGGACCATCACCAATAACCTGGCTGTGGCCGACTACGCGTTGGTCGAGAGCGCGTTGTTCGCGTTTACCGAGGCTTATGAATCCGTCATGCCGCCCATGTATGCCAATGGGGACGGATATCGTTTCGAGGACTTGCCGCCATTGCAACGGGTGCTGCAGACGGCCCAGGGCTGGGTATTCGAAATTCGGTTCCAACCCGACACTGTTGAGAACATGGCGGGCGTCTCATTTGAACACCACGAGGTCGCGCCCGGCAAGGTGGCCGAAGGCACGCCACGGATTGCAACGGCCGAGGTGGTACTGGATGGTACATACCTCGCCGATATTGCGGCAGAACTCACTGACCAGTCCCGCGTGGTCCGGCCTACCGGTTACTACCTGGCCGCCGGCGACATCGTCACCGTGCGCGTGCCGCAGTCGGTCATCAACCAGGGACTCTCGGTGATCGTCGGTCATCACTTCCGCAACATGGACTATGACTACATCGGCGCGATCAACCGATTTCCCGATATTTCCGCCGAGTACCCGCTGGATGCGACTGAAATCCGCGTCGGCAATCCCTTTGGTGGTGGTATTTACCTGAAAGTCCCCGAAGGTACCGAGGCGGGCGAGGTCGCCATGACCATCGAGAACGCGGTCCACTCACCCTATTTCTCATGGCGGCAAGGGAAGCTGACCGATGTCTCAGAGTGGCTCGATGCGGTGAGCAATTCGGGCGCGCCGTGGGCAGATTTCGAGTCGGACAAGTTCATGTTCACGGTGCCGACATCCGAGCTGGATGGAGTCGTAAACCCGGATGAGATCATGTCGGTCTGGGATGAAATCATTGATGCTTTCGACCTGGTCGGCGGCCGCGAATGGGAAAGGCCCAGGGCGGAGTACTACACCTTCGATACGCGTCTGGTAACTCCGGCCTATGGCGCCGGGTACCCGATGGTCGTTCCCAAGCGCGAGGCCTTTCGCGAGGATACGGAATACAGCTGGAATCCGCTGACGGTCACATCGCTCAAACCGAACCGAATTTTTCTGCACGAATCGGGACACAATCAGTTGCATCCCATGCTGAGTTACGGCAAAAACGGCGACCAGTGCCTCGGGTTCGAGGCTGAAACCACGGTCCACAACCTGGCGCTGGCTGTATATCCTGAAGTGTACGGGGAGTCACTGGACGATGCGTTCAAGTACAGTGCCAATCAGGAACTGACCTTCGACCAGGCCGCTTTTGACTGGCTGGTTACGGTAAATTTCCGGTCGAATCTGCCCATGTTCGAAGAGCCAGGCTCCCCCCTCGGGGACAGCAATCAATTGCACTATCAGCACCGGGGCCATGCCAAGTACGGCGATATTGCGCGACTGTTCGGTCTGCAGGGCCTGTCCAGCGTCAACGCGGAGTTCTATGAACCAGGCGTCGAACAGCAAGCCAGGTCCGAGTGCTCATCGTTCAAATCCGTGGTCGACCGGGACGACTACATCCGCGCCGCCAGCAAGGCGCTCAACGTCAATATGACCCCGCTGTTCCACTTTTGGGGAATCAATCCGTCAGATGCGCTGGCCGAGGAACTCAGTTCATATCCATCCAGCCCTGCCATCTACTACCTGCTCGTCCATTACCGGGATAAGGTTGCACCAAAGACCAAGGAGGACTTCCTGGTTTTTGCCAACCAGTTTCCCGTCGATGATTACCAGTATCCGCGCTATCCCTGGTATCTCGAGCAATTCGATCAAGACTTCGCGGATGCCATACAAAGCCAGTTTAATTTCCTTCTGGAAACCTACTTCAACGAAAGCGACATGCTCACCATTGGCGGTTCGGTGAGTGGCCTCAGTGGCTCAGGCCTGTCGCTTAATCTGGCCTTAGATTTCGGCGAGGAGCAGCTACACATCGAAAACAATGGGGCGTTCACGTTTGAAACCCCTGTGGTCGATCTTTCCCAATATGAGGTAACCGTGCTCAATCAGCCGGACAATCCCAGCCAGGCCTGCACGGTTAATAACGGGAAAGGGTCGCTGGCCGGTGCCAACATAACGGACATCAATGTGGTCTGTGTTGAATTGCTTGAAGATATTTTTTCCGATGGGTTCGAGGGGGCTGAGCCCTAGGAAGATCGTTCACCCCAACATTGTCTAAACCGAAACCAACATACTCGAACCCCTTCTGGTAAACGCAGCTTGACCGGTCATTTTTTCTCGCCCGTGTTTTGGGGTTGTGTTGGTAATTATTGACCCCTATAGTGCGCACCCAACGAGTGCCCGGAGAGCGTTTAATGCGCCCATTTTTGATTCGGATTCTATTAAGCAGCTTGTTCATATCTTCCTGCGCACAGGCGCAGCTTGCCCAGTGGGAATTCAATGAGAACCTGACGGATGTCGTGCGGGGTATCGAGGGAGAATTCCTGTTTGAGCAACAGGCAACCCAAAGCGAGCCCACCTACGTGGCAACGGATGAAGAAACTGCACTGTACCTGGCGCCGCAGGAGGCCGTTCGCTTTCCCGGTTCGCTGACCAACGAGCTCATTGCCAACGATGCCTTTACGCTGAGCGCGCGCTTCAAAGTGGGTGCCTTCGAAGGAGAGGGGGCAGATTGGGGTTATCTCTGGAGTAATCAGAAAAGCCGGAGCTGGTGTTCTGAAGGCTTCACGGTGACATGGGAGCGTTATGGCGATTCCGGCCAGGCACGCCTGATCCTGCGTTATGGTGATGACTGCCTCGAACCTTTTTACGATGAAAACATCATTCTCGGTATCGTGAATATCGATGAGTGGGTAGACCTTCAAATCGTCGTCGATTTTGCTTCCAAGAACATTCGCGCGCTGGTCAACAACGTGTTCCTGCTGCGGCCGTTCAATTCGGATGCCGTCCTCGAAAACATCATCTCTGGAATGCGTGACAACCCGATGTATTTGGGCTGGTATGCCCATACGCATTGGCCGCACAATCCACACAGCTCCGGGGTAACCATTGACTATCTCGCCATTTATGACAGCGCGCCGCCGCCGGATGGCGAACGCTACCGGGACGCCGTCGTGGCACTGGGCGAGTACATCGACGGCGCGCGCTCGCTGACGCTGGAGGAGCGCGAGGCGTATTACCTGGACATCGCGTTGAACTCCGGTGGCCAGTACCTGCCGTACCGCAGCGAAGCAGACGCGTTTATTGCGGCCTTCGAAGCCGCCAACCTCCCTTTGTTCCACCGGACTTATCACGAGAACGTGGACGAGTGGCCACCTGAGGACCGCGCCATGCTGGTCATCCAGCAGGACATCCATGACAATGCGTTCACGCAAGGCAGTCTGCAAGCGCTTGAGGGCTTGAAGTTCGAGGCTGCTGACGCGTTTCCCGGCATGGTGTCCGCCGAGGCGCCCCGATTGCTCAACCAGGTGGTCGAGATCGACGCCAGTTTTAACGCAGACCCGGCCGTTGCCTACCCGGAAGATGAATCGGGCGCGATGCGTCCCACGGGCTATTACGTGCCGCCGGGCGAACTCATCAAGATTGAAATCGACCCCGATTACGTGAACGCGGGCCTGCAGGCGGTGGTTGGCGTGCACACCAATGATCTTTCGCGCAAGCTGCCGGTGATCGGGCGCTTTCCGCGCGTTTCAAAAACCTACGATCTCAATCAGCCCAGCGTAGAGGTGGCCAATCCGTTTGGCGGCGCTATTTACATCCGGGTCCCGCCGGGCAATGCCCATGGCTGGATACCGGTCACCATCAGCGGTGCGGTCAAGGCGCCGTACTTCCGATATTTGCCGGGTAGAGAGACTGATCTTGGCGAGTGGCAAGCAGACCTTGGCAGCGGGCACGTGCCCTGGGCCGATTTCGAATCCAGCCACATGATGTTCACCTGGCCTTCTGTCATCGGTCAATACCAACCGGACCCGGCCGGCGCCATGGCGCTTTGGGATCAGTTCTGGGAAGGGGTCGCGGTGATGTTGGGGCGTGATTTCAGCCAAAAGAAGACCGAATGGACTGTGCTGGACGCCCAGATTCCATTTGGTGGGTTCAGCGCGGGCTATCCGGTGCCGTTCGGTTCCCCTGTGGCCCCCGAACCGGACTTTCCTGATCGAGAGTACGATTGGTATATCAGCTCGCCGCTGGCGATCACTGAGCCGGACTACCATTGGGCCACGTCGTTGCCGGAAATCATGGCGCACGAAATGGGCCACAACATGCGTTGGCCAACGCTGGGGCCCGAGGTAGAGACCATTGCCCAGATGGTTTTTGTGGGCGGCTTCAATGCTGGACTGGGGCTGAATATCGATGAGGCCATGATCCACTCGGCCGACCCCGACCAGGACCGGGACCAGGCCGCCATGGATTGGATCATGACCCATAATTTTCGCGACGATGTCGAGATGGGCTGTGACCCGACGATGGATCCCGGGGTCTGCCATGAACTTCGCTACCAGCACCGCGGTTATGCCAAGTATGTGGATATCGCCATGCTGTTCGGGTGGGAAGGCCTGGGGGCGGCCAACGGCATCATCTACGATCGCTGGCTGTCTGAGGGGGGCATCAACTTCAGTTTCGACAAGGAGTTCGTCGATGATGACGAGTACCTGCTTGCCGTGGCGGAAGCGCTAGGTGTTAACCCATTGCCGCTATTCCATTTCTGGGGCGTTCGCGGATCAGCTGAAGTCGAAGCGCAACTCGCAGCCTTGCCCAACAGCCCTGAGATTTACCAGCGGCTGATGTACTACCGTGAGCTCGTACCGCTGACGAAAGAGGATTTTCAGCCCTGGTATGACCTGAACCGCCCCAAAGTCGATCCCGTCCACTTCGACCGCTACGACTGGGCCCTGGCCAACTGGGATAGCGAGCAGCTGGGACATCGAGCCGTCGAACAGATTGATCGTGTTCTGGCAGCCTGGTACCCGTCGAATTTTGACGCGGAAGACCCGAATCCGCAGATCATCGGTCCGGCGCACAGTGGGTCGTGGTATTCGCCGGGGCAGAGTGGGCACGGTTTTTCAATGGAATTTGTCACGCTTCCCGATGGCACCCCCACCGCGGTGGTTTACTGGTACCTCTACGATGATGAGGGCAATCCGATATTCATGCTGGGGCTGGGATCTCCGGAGGGTAATCGTGTCGAGCTAAAGCTGGAGTCTCCCACCGGGATGGCCTTTGGAGAGTGGGCCGAGGACAGCGTGATCCGCCATGATGGCGGCACCATGGTGATCGAATTTTCGGACCGGGCCAACGCCCGTCTCAGCTACACGCCATCGGAATTCGCGCAGAGTCAATGGGGGCATACGACCATAGAGAACCTGCCGATCGAGATGCTTTTCGGAGTGGACGCGCCAAAAACCTTTGCAGAGTCTGCGCCAGGGCCTGCGCCGGAGGACCTGTCCGTGGTCAGCCCGGCGCACAGCGGATCGTGGTATTCACCGGGCCAGAGTGGGCATGGGTTTTCGATGGAGTTCGCCAGGCTTGCAGGCGGCGCGCCGACTGCCGTGGTTTACTGGTATATCTACGATACCGAGGGCAATCCGATATTCATGCTGGGGCTGGGGACGCCCGAGGGCAACCGTGTCGAGCTGCAGCTGGAGTCGCCCACCGGCATGGTCTTTGGAGACTGGGATGAGGACAGCGTGATCCGGAATGATGGCGGTAGCGCTGTGATTGAGTTTACAGACCGAACCCAGGCGCGATTCAGCTACACGCCATCAGAATTTGCGCAGTCCCAGTGGGGGCATACAGCCATAGATGATCTGCCGATCGTATTGCTTCTGGGTATTGATGGCGCGCAGTCATTTGGAGACGGCGAGGAATAGTTGATACCTGGTAGAGCCCAGTGCTCGGCCCACTGTTCGGCCCACTGCTCGGCCCACTGCTCGCGATCGCCATGGAACAACCGCACGCGCCTCAGGTCACGGCCAGAGGCGTCAGTGACGGACGGTGTGGTGTTTTTGCCTCCCAGTGTGATCCAGGGTCGGCCGGGGCAGGTTCGCCCTGAGTGCCGGGGTGAAGCCGCAAGCGACAGCCCTTTGAACAAACGCGTATAGACCTGGAGTGTCGCGTCGTTTGGGGCAGCGGTTCCGGCGTGTTATTTTGACGTCTCTCCATGGCCGCTCGAGACTGCCTTGTCCCTGACTTCCGATACTGACCCTTGCCTGCTCAGCGCAACCCGGCTCTCCGATGCGATTCGCCATGGCGAACTCAGCTGTGTCGAGGTGATGCGGTCGTACCTGGACAGGATTTCGCGGCTGAATCCGGCACTCAACGCCATCGTCAGCCTCAGGCCCGAGAAAGCCTGCCTGGCCGAGGCCGCCGCCGCCGACCAGGCGCTGGCCGATGGGGATTATCAAGGGTGGCTGCACGGCATGCCGTTTGCGGTCAAAGACCTCTCCCATGTCGCCGGCATGCCGACCACCTATGGCTCCCGGCTGTTCCCCGACCATATCGCCGGCGCGGATGACCCCCATATCGCCGCCATCCGAGCAGCCGGTGCCATCTTTATCGGCAAGACCAATACGCCGGAGTGGGGCCTGGGTGGGCAAACCTACAACGCGCTCTTTGGCGCCACCCGAAACGCGCTGAACCCGGACTGGACGGCCGGGGGCAGCAGCGGCGGCGCGGCCGCTGCGGTGGCGGGCGGGCTGTTGCCCGTGGCTGATGGCAGCGACATGATGGGCTCGCTCAGGACGCCCGCGGCCTTCAATGGCATCTTCGGATTTCGGCCGAGCCATGGTCGCGTTCCCGGCGTTCACGCCGATGATGACTTGTCGGTGCTTGGGCCGATGGCCCGCAGCGTTGACGATCTCATCCGCCTGTTTTTGACCATGGCCGCCGATGATGCCTCCGGCCTCGAGCCATTGCCGGAGGCCCATGAGTTCCAACCCCGGCAAGCCCAGGCGCCGCGGCTTGGCTGGATGGCGGATCTTGGCCGTCATCTGCCCGTCGAGCCCGGTCTTCTTGACGTGTCGTTGCAAACGCTGCGCGATCAGGCGCAGATCGAACCCTGTTGTCCCGAATTTGACCTGGGCAGGCTCTGGCAGGCGTGGCTGGCCCTGCGCGCGCGGGTGTTTTTTGGCGATCGCAGGATCTACGCCCGTGACAAGAATAAACAGCGGATGGGTGAGGCCTGGCGTTGGGAAATCGAGCAGGGTTTTTCGGTGGATGAAACCATGCTGGCGGCGGCGGAACAAACCCGGCGAGCATGGCAACAGGCGCTCGCGTCGCTGTTCGATACTTTCGATTTCCTGGTGCTCCCGGCCACCCAGGTCTTTCCGTTCTCGGCGGATGTGGCCTATCCGGACGCCGTGGCCGGCAGGCCCAGGGACAGCTATCACCACTGGCTGGAAGTTTCGATCGGCGCCACGCTGGCCGGTTTGCCCACGGTCAGCCTCCCGGCGGGTCTTAATCAGCAGGGTCAGCCGGTGGGTATCCAGGTCATGGGCCCGAGAGGGCAGGACCGGGCGTTACTGGAATGGGCGCTGGGCTGGGAATGCCCGTCCGCTCAGCGGCCGCTGGCAATATAATTCTTGCGGATCTTTCGCCATACCAGCAGCCCCGTCAGCACAATCACCACGCCGTAGGACACGGCAAGCATCATCGCGCCGATCTGTCCCGATGCGCCTTGTGTTTGCAGGGCGCGCTGGTAAGGCAAGGCGTAGCTGAAGACCAGGATGAAAATCATGATCACGCCGATGGTGACCATGGCTTTTGGCCACACCAGGCTGGCCGAAAGGTCGCGCACGTTCAGTTCCTGTGGCGGCGTCTCGAAAAGCCCCTCCCGATAACGATGCTCCCGATCGCTAACCGAGCCCCGGCTTGAAACCGCGATCACCACCAGCAGGCTGATGGAGGTGCCCACAAGGATGGGGTGAAGGTAGACGGGCAGCTCAATCCCGCCCAGCAGGGATACGAAGTTAGCGCCGATATTGCCCAGGAAACCCGCAACCATGCCCCAGAACGCGCCCGCCTCCGTGATGCGGCTGCTCCACACGCTCATGAACGTCACAACGCCCCAGGACGAGGCAAACAAGGGTCCGGCAAAATAGGTGATCCAGAAAATATTGCTGGGCAGGACCAGCGCCAACACCAGCACGATGGCACTGATTCCGATCATGGTGTAGCGCGTGGAGCGCAGCTGTCGTTGCGGGTCGTGCGAATGACGAAAGATGTCGTTGCTGGCGCTGAACCCGGTGAGCGAAAGAAAAGTGGACGCTGATGAAAGGCCGGCCGCCAGTATGCCAGACACCATCATCGCCCCGGCCACGGTGGGCATGAGGTTCATCGCCACCCACAGCATCGCGCTCTCAGGGGGTTCGATATCGGGCTTGCTCAGATTGATCGCGGCGGCGCCGAAATAAATGGCCAGGTAGACCAGGAAAACCGCCAGGGACGCGCCGCAGGCTGAGCGGAGCACCACGTGCTCGCTGCGCGCCATGAGGTAGCGGCTGGTTTGCCAGGGGCTGACGGCTACGACCACGCCCCAGGCCACGCCCATGATCAACGACCATACCAGGGCGTCCACTTGGTTGCCCCACGGGGATTCCGCGCCGATCACGCCATGCCAGGCGATGACGCCCGGCTTGTCGGGGTATAAGGCCAGTTGTTCCACGGTAGCGAACCAGCCGCCGGCGGCATCCACGATGAAGTACAGCGCGAGCATGGCGGCGAAGGTGAACAGCCCGAACATGATGGTGTCGGTGAGAATGACGCCCCTGGATCCCGAATACAGCGTGAAGCCGGTATACCCCAACCACGCGATGATGATGGCCGTGGTGAGTGA
>WTJD01000030.1 GCA_011524975.1 Lysobacterales bacterium | reverse complement strand
CCATTGAACCATCCCGCCATGTTCGTCAACCTGATCGAACTGGGGTCGATGGTCATCGATGTGTCCGGCAGCCAGATGGACGCAGTATTCATCGATGACAGCGGCGCGGTGCTGGACGAGTTCACGTTGATCAAGACGCCGGATACTCAGCCACCGTTGTTGGAATGGGTCGGCAGCGAAGATGCAACCCATATTCGGGTGGAATACTCGGAGCGGGTCGTGCCGGCCGGCGCGGGTGACCCTTTGAACTATGCGATCCCGGGCTTGGCCATCCTGACCGCCACGGTGCTCGACGGCAATCGGGCAGTCCGCCTGGAGACCTCGGCGATGAGTGTGGGCGAGACCTACACGTTGAGTGTCAGCAACGTTTTCGACGAGTCGGGTAACAAAATCGCCGATGGAACCTCGCAGAGTTTTGTTTTTGAGGAAATCGTCACCCGGTCATTCCAGGACGGCCTGGCCCCATCGCCCGATTACGCGGGCACCCGCGATACGTATATCAGGGAGGCCTCACCCAGCGTCAACTATGGCTCGGCTGTCTCGCTGCAGGTGGATGGCGACGATGGTGGCGGCGACATGAATATCCTGGTGGCCTGGGACCTCAGCGAGGTGCCGACCAGCGCGACGGTGCAGTCCGCGAGCATTCATTTCAACACGCTCAACCCAGGCGGCCCCTATGAATGTTACGGTCTGCGAGCACCATGGATCGAAGACGAGGTGACCTGGCTGCAAGCGGCGTCCGGTAGCGCCTGGTCCGGGCCAGGAGCAAGCGGCGTCGCTGATCGCGATCCTGTCCCGATCTGTACCTTCAATGCCGGCAGCACCGGACCGCTGGAAATACCCCTGACCGCCGACGCCCTCGCGCTGGTTCAGTCGTGGGTGGATGGCGCGATGGCTAACCATGGCCTGTTACTGGCCAACAGCGCGACCGCCAATGGCGCTGATTTCGATGCCCGCGAGTCCTCCGCGGCCATGCAACGTCCACGGCTGGAAATCACCTACTCCGTGGCGGTGGTTCCGCCCAACCAGGCTCCCAATGCCTCGTTTACCCATGACTGCGCTGACCTGCAATGTGAATTTACCGACACCTCGACCGATCTGGATGGCAGCGTGGTGTCATGGTCGTGGGACATGGGAGATGGCACGGTCGTGTCTGGAGATTCCGCCATCCATCTTTACGGGGCGCCGGGGGAATACACGGTTGAGCTGACGGTGACCGACGATGACGGCGCCACCGATACGGCCTCGGTGATCGTGACCGTCACTGAACCACCCGCTGAGCAGGATCATTTTGTGGTCTCGGAAATTCCCGGCAGCGGGTCGGTATCGGGAGATTTTTCGGCGACCTTCGCCGCAGATGACGCCTTGCTACAGACCATCACCGAGCGCAGCAGCGGCGGGAAGAAACAAAACCGTTACAGTTATCTGGTTCACACCTGGGTGTTTGACTTGCCGACCCGTTCGGTTGCGACCCTGCACGCGAGGGCCTGGTCCGGCGCCTCGGCCGACGGCGATGCGTTCGAACTTTACGGGTCAATGGACAACGTCAATTACACGAAACTGTCCCCGGTACCAGGCAGCAGCGCAGAGTCCTTGCTGGTGACTTTGCCCGTTGCCGTCGGTGGACCGTTTTACCTGCAGGTGAGAGACACGGACCGCACGCCCGGCAACCTTTCCCTGGACAGCGTGATTTTCGATGAGCTGTTCATCCGGACATCCGCGCCAGAGGGTGACCCTCCGGCGTCTCCTTCGGGGCTGTCCGCATTGTCCCTGGGCGCTTATGAGATTCAGTTGTCCTGGACAGACAACAGTTCGGCGCCGGACGCCGAAATGGGCTTCAGGCTGCAGAGATCGGAGGATGGCGTCAATTTTGCCGACCTGGATATCGTCGGGGAGAATGTGACCACTTATCTGGACACCGCCCTTGCACCCGCAACGACCTATTACTATCGGGTCTACGCGTTCAACAGCTCGGGTGATTCAGGTTTCTCGAACACGGCATTTGCCACAACCGATGACGGGATTTCATTGAGCCTGTCCGGTTCCAAGGTCAAAGGTAAGCATGTGATCCAGGCCGCCTGGGCCGGCGCCGGCGGTAACGTGGTCCTGATCAGGGACGGCAGCGTCGTCGATACCGGCGGGGTTGTTTTAGGTCCATCGGGTGTCTACAACGACGAAACCGGCAACAAAGGCGGCAGGACTTACCGATACCAGGTGTGTGAGGCGGGAGGCAGCGCTTCCGACTGCTCCGCGCTGGTTGAAATCAGTTTCTGAGCTTGGGAACACGGCCGCTCCTTCTCCTCGGTTTACGGCCGCGGGCGTTTCTCTCGTTGGTCGTTGTTTTCTTTTCGGCCGGTTTGGCATCGCCGGCCGCCTGGCCGCATACCGACCTGCTGTTACAGATCGAGCAGGTGACGGCAGACATCGAAACGGTCCCGTCCCCCTCGGCTGATCTCTTTATTCGACGGGGAGAGTTGTACCGGCGTCATGAATCCTGGGCCGCGGCGCTGGCTGATTTTGCCACGGCGCGTGACATTCAGCCGGATCGAGGGGACCTGGATTGGTTTGAGGGCAGGGTGCACATCGAGGCAGGCGATCACGAGCGGGGTATTGGCCTGGTTTCCCGTTTTATCGCCCGCAACGAACCGCATGCAAGCGCCTATCGATATCGCGCAATGGCGCTGGCGCGAACGGGTGACCGCAAGGCCGCCGCGCGGGATTATGCAGCGGCGATCTCGGTCAGCGAGGCGCCTTCACCGGCGCTGTATCGTGCCCTGGTTGTCGAGCAGATCGCAGCGGGTCGCGATGGGGAGGCCAGGGTTTCGATTGACGAGGGTCTGGCACGGTTTCCGGTTGAGGTCAGCCTGCTGGGCCTGGGGGTGGACCTGGCGGTGAGAGAGGGGTCTGCGGAGCGGGCGCTCACTTTCCTCGAGCGTGTGCCTGAACCTGTCAGGGCGTTGCCTCAGTGGCGGTTGCGGACGTGGCTGATGGCATGCATCAGCGACAAAGAGCAGGGAGGATCGGGCCTGAGCATGGAACCTGCCCAGGCCCGGGGAACCCAGGCGGAGCTGATCGCGGCAGCGTTGGCGGAGCTCGGAGAGCATCCTCAGGCGTCTGAATGTCGGCGGGCCGGTGCCGCCATGCTGGGTGCCCGGCAGCCCTGAGCGTCCTGCCCGGAGCCGAGTTTCTTTCCCCTGCCGTTGAATATTGCGCTATAATGCGCCGCTTGAATTTTTCCGGCCCTGGTCGCGGGGTTGGTTTTGGGCGGCGTTCGCGCTGCTCGTTTGCCCTCAGGGCAGATGACAATCGAGGTTAATCATGGCTGAATTACAAACGATCGCCGCGGCGATCCGCGAAGACATGGGGAAAGGTGCGAGCCGCCGCCTGCGTCGAGACGGAAGAGTGCCCGCGGTTTTATATGGAGGCGACCGGGATCCGGTGGCATTGACGGTCGAGCATCGACAAATCCTGCATGAGTCCGCGCAGGAGAACTTCTACTCGAGCATTCTCGAGCTGTCGGTAGATGACGGCAGGCGGCAACAGGTGGTGTTGCGCGACATGCAGCGTCATCCGTACAAACAACAGATACTGCATCTCGACTTCATGCGGGTCTCTGAGACCGAGGTTCTGAGAATTGCACTTCCGTTCCACTTCGTTGGCGAAGAGAATTCGCCGGCTGGCCGCGCGTCCGGTGTGGTGGTGCAGCATTTGATGAACGAAGTCGAAGTCGCGGCTTTGCCCAAAGACCTGCCGGAATTCCTGGAAGTCGACCTGTCCGAACTGGATGCCGGAGACGCCGTCATGCTGGCTGATATCGTGCTACCCGAAGGCGTTGAGATTCCGATGCTGGCAACGGCTGAAGAGGCCATTATGGTGGCCAATGCCATTCATATCTCCGAATCTCAGGGTACGGGTGCTGCCGCGGCAGCGGAAGCCGAGGCCGTGGCCGAAGCCGAAGCGGCCGGCCTGGAGGCAGGCGAAGTGCCGGCGGCCGATGCGGCACCGGCCCAGGAAGCGCCGACCGAGGACGAGGGCGAGACCGAGTAGTCAGCCCGGAGGCATCGTTTGTCTGGCGCCTTTCTCATTGTGGGTCTCGGTAATCCGGGCCCGAAGTACGCTGAAACCCGGCACAACGCCGGGTTTTGGTTCCTGGAGCAGTTGGTTCGGGAGACGGGCGCAAGCCTGCGTGAGAAGAGCCGCCTCAGTGCCGAGACGGCGCGGGTGCGCTGGCAAGGTCACGATTGCGTCCTTGCCCGGCCGACCACGTTCATGAATCGAAGTGGGCAGGCCGTTCGTGCCGTGCTCGATTACTACGACGTGGAAACGGCCCGCATGCTCGTCGCCTACGATGATCTCGACCTTCCGCCGGGCGTCGTTCGCCTGAAGCAGGGTGGCGGTCATGGCGGTCACAACGGCCTGCGGGATATTTTCAGTCATGTGGCGGATCGTGGCTTTCTGCGATTGCGGATCGGTATCGGCCACCCGGGCCACAAGGATGCCGTCACCGGCTACGTGCTTGGACGCTCGCCTGCCCAGGTGAGGCAGGTGGTTGAAGACGCGATGGGACGGGCGGTGGATATCCTGCCGCGGGTGCTGGCCGGTGATCTCCAGAACGCCATGAATCAACTGCATCAATCGCCGTCTATCGATCAAAAGTAAGCCGGTTGCCGCGCGACCCGCGCTTCGGAGGCAATATTCCATGGGATTCAAATGCGGTATCGTCGGCCTTCCCAACGTCGGCAAGTCGACCTTGTTCAACGCCCTGACCGAATCAGGGATCGACGCGGAAAACTATCCGTTTTGCACCATCGACCCCAATGTCGGCATCGTTCCTGTGCCGGATGGCCGCTTGCAGGATATCGCGGATATCGTGCAGCCGAAGAACATCGTGCCCACGACCATGGAGTTTGTCGATATCGCCGGCCTGGTGGAGGGCGCCTCACGGGGTGAAGGGCTGGGGAACCAGTTTTTGGCACATATTCGTGAGACCGACGCGATCGCGCACATTGTTCGCTGTTTCGAGGATGAGAACGTGGTGCACGTGGATGGGCGGGTCGACCCCCTGGCGGATATCGAAACCATCAACACTGAGCTCGCCCTCGCGGACATGGAAACCCTGGAGCGAAGGATTGAGCGGGCCGAAAAACTGTCCCGTACGGGGGACAAGGACGCCATGAAGCGGGTGGCTCTGCTGAAGCAGGTTCATTCGTCGCTGGACTCATCCGAAGGTGTGCGTGGGCTCAAGCTGGAGGGAGACGACCTGGAAACCCTGCGGTCCTTGCGGCTGTTGACCATGAAGCCGGTCATGTATATCGCCAATGTGAGTGAAGAGGGATTCGACAACAATCCGCTGCTGGACCAGGTCAAAGCGTTTGCCTCCAGGGCGGGGGCGGTGGTTGTGTCGGTGTGCTCGAGCGTCGATGCATTTCTGGCTCTGGGCTTCGCGGCCCAG
>WTJD01000012.1 GCA_011524975.1 Lysobacterales bacterium | reverse complement strand
AATGGCAGCGATGCTTATCGGCGGCCTCTGGCATGGCGCGGCCTGGACCTTCGTCGCCTGGGGCGCACTGCACGGCAGCTTCCTGGTGATCGAACGCCTCACGCTGGCGCGGCTGGGTCGTGAGACCCTCGAACATGCCTGGGTGCGGGGGGCCATGGTCATCGTGACCCTGCTTGGTGTGCTGCTGAGCTGGGTGCTGTTCCGCGCTGAATCCCTGTCTCAGGCAGGGAGCATGTTCGCCGTTATGCTGAACCCGGCAGACTGGGGCAGCGCGTCCCTGGCTGCTGCGGACCAGGTTGCGGTCGCGGCATTCGCCCTGCTGTTGGGCGCGCAATGGCTGTTTCGTGCGCACCGGCAGGAGGCCTGGCTGTTAAGGCTGAACTGGGTCACGGTGGCCCTCGGCCTCGCCGCCATGCTGGCCTCGATCCTGTTGACGCCATCGCCTTCCCGGGCCTTCATTTACTTCCAGTTTTAAGACACCCATGAACCCACGCTGGCCAAAAACATACCTGCTTGCCATCAGCCTGACGCTGCTGGCGGTGCTGGGCGCGGAAAACCACCGCCGAGAGCAGGGTTTTCGTGCTACCGTGGTGGACAGCAAGAGCCTGTGGTCGGTGCAACGCGCCAGGGTGGACGACAACCCGGATACCCTGGCTGTGTTGGGCGCCTCACGCATGCAGCTGGGCTTCAGCGAGAGGGCTTTCGATGCCCTGTATCCCGGATGGAATCTGATCAACCTGACCGTCAATGGTCACTATCCCATCGCTACCCTGCAGGACCTGGCATTCAACTCCGAATTCCGGGGGGTGGTGATCATCGCCCTGGATGCCCGCGCCCTGTTTGTGGAATTGCACGGCATGCAGCAACCCTGGGTCGACTACTACCACCGGGATTTCGGCCCCGGACTGTGGCTTAATGCCCAGCTGGCCGCAACGGCCCAGTCCCGGCGTGTCACCGCCAATCCTGACTTCTCACTGGTGCGAAGGCTGACCGCCTGGCTGGATGACAGCGGCAGCCCGCAGCCCACCTATGTCGTTTTTGACAAGCACCGTTGGGGCCACGCTGATTACGCATCCATCGACGCTGAGTTCCACCGCAGATACCGCGCCGACAGCATGGCCGAGTTCTATACCACTTATCCCCTGCCGGATCCGGACACCTGGCTGGCCGGCACGAAGCCGCTTTTGGAGGCTACCCGGGTCATCGAGGCACGCGGAGGCCGGGTGCTGATGGTCAGGATGCCCACGAATGGGCGTTACTGGGCCCTGGACGAGCAGTATTTCCCCAGGCGCGACTACTGGCATCGCCTGGCTGAACAGCCGGATGTCAAAGCCCTGCACGCGGTCGAGGATGGACCATTGGCCGCTTTCCCCTTGCCGGACGGTTCACACCTGGATGAGCGCGACAAGGAAAACTTTACGCGAATCCTGCTGACCCGGCTGGACGATCTGTACGGTTGGTCAGGCCAGCATGCCGATTGAGGGGGCCGGGCGATCTGGTCGCAGATCTGGTCTTACTGCGCGCCAGGCTCAGTGCGCTCCGGTGCCGGCGCGCTTCAGGTAGGCGGCAATGGCCTGGCGATCTTCAGCAGGGAGCCGAGCCATGTTTTCCTGCACCTTCACCATATCCCCGCCAACCACGTCAAAATCGGGATCCATGCCGGTTTCCAGGTAAAAGCCGATGTCGCCCTCCGACCAGTCCGCCAAACCCTCGGCGGTAATATCCGGCACCCTGCCCTCGCCCTCCATGACGGGCGCCCCTGAAAGCCATTGATCAAGGCGCGGGGCGCCCACCCGATTGCGCGGTGTGTGGCAGGCGCCACAGTGTCCCGGCCCCTCTACCAGGTAACGACCCCGCTCCAGCAAGGCGTCTTCCTGGTCAATGGCCATGACGAAGTTCTGGTCAAGATATAGACGCTTCCAAATGCCCAGGGCACGCCTGAACCCAAAAGGGAACACCATTTGGTGTGGCGCGTTCTCCTGGTCCGATGCCGGCAGGGTATCGAGAAAGGCCTTGAGGTCCAGAACATCGCTGATACTCATTCGGGCATAGGAGGTGTAAGGAAACGATGGGAAATAATGCCGCCCCGCTGGAGAAATGCCCCGCAACATAGCATTGGCAAAGTCCAGTGGTTCCCAGTCGCCGATACCGTGCTTCATACCCGGCGAGATGTTGGGCACTGAAAAAACCCCGTAGGGCGAATCCAGCGCCAGGCCGCCAGACAGCACATCCCTGTCCCGGCTTTCTGCGCCAGGCGCGGCATGGCAGGATGCACAGCCGCCGGCGTGAAAAATGCGCTCGCCATTGGCTGGATCAGGAAGGTGATCAGGCAGGTCTTCTTCGGACAGCGGCACAGGGCGGCTGAACCACCAGAACGCCCCGATCAGAATCAACAGCGCACCGACGACGGCGCGCTTTCTCCCTCGCACGACGGAATGATCAGTCGTCTTTGACGCGATAGCCGTCGTGACAACCCTTGCAGGTCTTGGTTACCCCACCCAGCACCGGTTTCAGCTCGTCGACTGAACCAGGCTGCGCGGCCATCGCCTTGTCCACGGCCTCGTTGAATTCGGCCAGTGCACGGTCAAACCCCTCACGGTCGGTCCAGATGGTCGATTTGGCCTCTGTGCCTCCGCCGGATTCGCTGCCCTCGGGAAACAGGTCTCCGAACTGCGCTCCGGCCCGCTTCCAAACCGCGAAGCTGGCATTCACCACCTCGGCGTCAAAGTCGCGCTCACCCTTGGCCATGGCGCCGAGGGGCTTGAGCGCGTCGCGGGTCTCTTCCATCAACTCTTCGCGCTGCTGGATCGGATCTTCGCCCGCAACGGCGAAGGGTATGCCCAGCAGGGCGATCATCAGGACAATCACAGGATTCTTCACGGTCAATCTCTCCTCATCGGGTCTTGGTTTCTGCACAAACAATATGACTGGACCACTGTTCGTAGCCGCAGACGCGCTTGCGGCCGTAGGCCGATTCCAGCGCGGCTGAGAGCGAGTCATGCTCCACGCCGCCGACCTGGTAACCGGGGCTGGCTGTCTGCCATTCCGGATGCGCCAACTCGAGGTGGTCGCTTTGGCCATGCGCGTAAACACCCCCCGGCAGGTGTGGATCGGCCAGCTGATCAGGACTGATCGAAGCGCGCAGCACAAAATCCAGGTCGCCGTCACGGCCCACGTCAGTGACCAGCCAGTCAATTTCAAGAATCTCGTTGACGGTACCGTCCTCCAGCATCACCTGGAAGCTCTGATTGAAGTCGTCAACGATCTGTTGAGCCTGCGGGTGCTGGCGTGAAACGGCAAAATGCAGCTCACGAAAAGACAGCGCGGCGCCGCTCAGCGTCACCCCCTCCGCGAGACCGTCATCGACCATTTGCCGCGCGATCAATTCGTCGATAATCGCCGCCTGCGCCTGTCCCGACTGCACAGCCTGGATCGCCGCAAGATCGTCTTCAACCTCGGTCACATCCATGGACGCCCGGGCCGCAGTGATTTCATCCCCATAGGCAAAATCAGCGACCAACGCTACCCGGCGCCCCGCCAGATCGTTCAGCGAGCCGGGGCTGAACGCGCTATCCGCTGCCGTGATGGCAATCATTCGATTGGTGAGGTACGGGTCGGAAAATACCAGGTAGGTCTCACGTTCCTCACTTTTCCAGATGGCGACAACGCCGTCCCGTTCGCCGGACCGGGTACCGGCCAGCACCTCCGGCCAGTGATCCACGCTGATGTCACAATCCCATCCTGAGCGGCGCAGCGCTTCGCAGACCAGCGCCTCCGCCGTGCCGGCCTCTTCCCCTTCGATGACGAACGGGGGCCACGGGTCATTGGCCAGGTTGAGCGACTCGGCCGCCTGGACAGGGAAAGCAAGAGCAACAAGCAGACTGAAACCGGGGATGAGTTTCATGGAAAGGCGCCTCAACACGCTGATCAATGGACAAAAACGGGCGCGACGGGCCGCCCAAAACGGTACCGCCCGCCGCGCCGTGCGAGGCTAGTGTATCAATTTGTCAGCCGGTTTTGACGGCTGAACAACCCGTTTGGATCAAGTGCGGGTTTTCTGACCGGAGCTGCCGCTCAGTCTGGAACAGCCACCTGACCCTGGACGGCGATGGCTCGGATCTCTCCGCTGCCATCGCGCTCCACGGAAAAACTTCCGCCCACCTCGTTGACCGTGATATCTCCGGATGAGTCACGTTCGACCAGGACGTCACCATCCACATCGGCAAAGTCGAGATCGCCCGAACTGTCAGCGCGAACCACGACAGAGCCCGTGATCCCTGAGGCCTCCACATCGCCCGAACTGTCGGAAATGATTTCCAGGTCGCCATCCAGGCGCTCGATCTCAATATCGCCGGAGGAGTCTTTCAGCTGTAAATCACCGCGCATGTTAAGCAGCTTGATGTCCCCGGAACTGTCCTTGACGTTCGCATCCATCAGGTTGTCCAGTTGCATGTCACCACTGCTGTCGAAGACCTGAACCGGAAGATCGGAAGGTACTTCAAGCACCAGGTCCACGTAGGCGTAATCATTACTCCAAAACGCCTTGCCGGTGACATCGGGAATCTGGACGGTGATCGCGGCGGCATCACCCGCCACCTGTTCCACGCTCATCTCAGCCAGCCATTCCTCTTCGGACGCGCACATCCTGCCGCTGATTCTGGCGCTGTCGACATCGTCGCGCCCGGTGATCTCGAGTTCGCCGGCAAGCGCCTTGACGGTCAATGAGGAACTGCTGGAAACGTCCAGCACCTGGTCCACTTCCTGCTCGAAGGTGCATCCACCCCATGCCCAGGCATTGGTCGCAGCCAGGCTCAGGACCACCATGGTCAATTTGCGCATCTTTCCCTCCCGTTGTTTGTGAACGTTTTGACCAAGAGCAGGTGCAATTTCAATGCCAGCAACGTCTCAGCCGTGCAGCCTCAACCCCATTGCGGTTGACGCGCCTGTTGATGAGACGCCGCCGGCGCGCAAATGGTTACCGCCAGAGGCGAAATTGACCAGATTGTGGCCTTGATCCCCGCGCCCCCGGGGCTTATAACGGATCTGCCATGAAGCGCAAAACAAGAAAGGGCGCGCGTCCCGACTTCAGGCTGGCGTTTTTTTCGCTGGCCGACAGGGCGGAATATCACCGCGTTTTTCACTTTCGGCGCCATTGGGGCGCCATCGCGGCGGTGGCGGCATTTGACGCCGCTTTTCTGTATCCGGCCATCGGCGCTTTTCAGCAGGCACTGAGCGCATGGTCGCGACTCGAAAGCCTGTTCGACCTCACGGGGGCTTTGTTCCTGACAGGCTGGCTCATGGGCTGGTCTGTCGCACCTCTCGTGCTGACGGCGGTGCTCCTGCTGATGATCTTCGGCCGAGAAACGATCACGGCCAGCCCCGGTCGCGTGGAGTTACTGATCGGGTTGCCGTTTTTCGGGATAGGCGCGATTTTCGATCCCGCCAAAATGCGTAACCCTGTCTCTT
>WTJD01000098.1 GCA_011524975.1 Lysobacterales bacterium | reverse complement strand
GTGTTACACATGGGCTTCCATGGGGCCGGGCTTGAGACTAGTATTTGATCAAGGGTGATGGTGACAGGAGCTCCGCATCAGGCGGGCATAGGAAGAGAAGGGGACAAGGAGTGTCCGATGAAAGGTAACAAATACGCAAGAAGTTTTCTGGTGATTGGCGCATTTTGGGCCATGTTTACTTACTTTCCGCCCATGTAGACTGGTCCCACTGAGCCGGTCCATGTGAGCCGGTCTGCAGGATACCGCAACCTTAAGCGTGGGTGGTCGCTGAACGGACGCGGTCTTGAAATATATCGAAAAAGGCGGGACGCTTGCGTCCCGTTTTCTTTTTGTGTGCCGTCATGTTATCCCTGTTTCTTGGCTTTGCGTTCCTGCTGGTTGCGGCTGTTTATGCCGCCGCCGGCTTTGGTGGGGGATCCACCTACAACGCGCTCCTGGTGCTTGCCGGGGTTGACTATCGCTCCATCCCCATCATCGCCCTGACCTGCAACATCATCGTGGTGACGGGTGGTATTTACCATTATTCCCGCGGGGGGCACTTCTCATGGCGTGACCTCGCGCCCTTTGCCATCCTATCCATACCGATGGCGTGGCTGGGCGGCAGAATACCGGTCAGCGAGCCTGTTTTTGTGGGCCTTTTGGGCCTGACACTGTTGCTGACGGCCGCATTTCTGCTGACCAAACGGCTCCGGCAACCAGGCGCCCTGAGTGTCGTGCCACGCCGCAACTGGCAGTGGGGCATCCCGGCCGGTGCCGGTATTGGCCTGGTTTCTGGCATGGTGGGTGTTGGTGGCGGGATTTTCCTGGCGCCTCTGCTCTACCTGATGCGACAGGGAAGTCCACGACGCATCGCCGCCCTGGCCAGCGGCTTCATTCTGCTAAATTCTCTTGCGGGTTTGGCAGGACAGCTGATGAAACATGGCGGCTCGGGTTCGATCACACTGTGGAGCGAAAACTGGCTGCTGTTTATCGCGGTCCTGGTGGGCGGCCAGCTGGGCAGCCGGGTGGGAGCGATGCATTTGCCTGAAGCCTGGGTGCGCTCGCTCACCGGCGTTTTGGTGCTGTATGTATCCCTGCGCCTGTTGCTCCGCTGGGCGAACCTGGTCTTCGGCTGAACCCCTGCGGACTGAAGCGCGCGCGCTGAACAGGTAAACTTGCCAGCCTGGAGGAACACGTGCTGCTAAACACATCAAAAACCCAGCCTGGTCCTAATGCCGCAGGCACCGCGGTCACGGACAGGTTTGCGCGGCCGCTGCAGGATCTGCGCCTGTCAGTGCTCGATCGCTGTAATCTGCGTTGCACCTATTGCATGCCGGAAGCTTCATTGGACGGGCAGGGCTCATTTCTGCCGGTTTCGCGACTGCTGACGGATGACGAGCTCGAGCGGCTCGTCCGCGTTTTCGCCGCCATGGGCGTTCACAAGGTCAGGCTGACCGGCGGTGAACCGCTGCTTCGCCCGGGGTTGCCTGCGCTCGTCAAGCGACTTGCCGGTATCGCCGGGGTCAGTGACCTGGCCATGACCACCAACGCCATCCTGCTGCCACGCCTGGCTGCCGAGTTGGCCGAATCAGGTCTCGGCCGAATCACGGTCAGCCTGGATAGCCTGGATGAAACCGTGTTCACCGAGATGTCGGGCGGGCGCGGCAGCGTGGCTGAGGTATTGGCGGGTATCGAGGCCGCTGAGCGCGCGGGCTTCGGCGCCTTGAAGATCAACACCGTGGTGCAGCGGGGTGTCAACGAGGCATCCGTGCTGGATCTCGTCGATCATTTTCGTGGCAGCGGACACATGCTGCGGCTGATCGAATTCATGGATGTCGGCAACATGAACCACTGGTCACCCGCGCAAGTGGTGCCCGGCGCCCACTTGTTGAAGCAGGTGCATGATCGATGGCCGCTTAAGCCCGTGTCCGATCAACAAGCCGGCGAGACGGCGAGGCGATTTGAATTCCTGGATGGCCAGGGTGAGATTGGTTTTATCAACTCCATCAGCGAACCATTTTGCGGTGATTGCACGAGGGGGCGCGTGACGGCTGACGGGGTTTTCTACTCCTGTTTGTTCTCGACCAGTGGAACGGCGCTTCGGCCCCTGCTTCGTGGCGGTTTGGGTGACGCGGAACTGACTGAATTCATTCGCTCCCTTTGGTCCCAGCGGGATGCGCGCTACAGCGAGTACCGTAACGGTGGTGAGCAGGTGCGCTCCAAGGTCGAAATGTTCAGAATGGGTGGGTAATGCAGGTCGCCATCACGTATTTTGCGGCGTTTCGGGAAATGACGGGCATCTCCAACGAAACCGTCACAACTCGCGCCCAAACCCTGGAGGAGCTGTTTCGGGAGGCCATGGTGCGTCATCCCGGGCTCGCGCATGAACCGGCCGCTCTGGTCGCGGTGAACGACGAGATGGCCGAGTGGCATGGTTCGCTCAGCGATGGTGACCAGGTGCTTTTCTTCCCGCCGGTGGCAGGCGGATGAGCTTTGAGATCGTCACAGCCCCGATTGATCTTGAAACCCTGAAAAACAGCGTTCGGGACGATGCCCACGGCGCCTGTGTCGTCTTCGAAGGCTGGGTGCGCGACCATCATGAAGGGCGCTCTGTCTTGCGGCTCGAGTATGAAATCTATCGTCCCCTGGCCATCAAGGAGGGCGAGCGCATCATCGCTGAGGCTCGGGAGCGATTCGGTCCCCTTAATGCGGCAGCGGTCCATCGGGCCGGGTTGCTCGAGATTGGTGAAGTCGCCGTCGCGGTCGCCGTTTCATCCGCTCATCGCGATGAAGCTTTTCGGGCCTGTCGCCAGATTATTGACCTGGCCAAGGTTCGATTGCCTATCTGGAAAAAGGAATACTTCACCGATGGAAGCGCGCATTGGGTGAACTGTCAGCGATGCCTGATGCATGGAGAGGATGCTCTGAATGTCGGTCACCCCTGATCAGTCAGCCCGCTGGAAAGAATGCATTGTCGAGCATAGTCAGTTTCCCCGCGCTCACCTGCCGCTTGAACAGGTCACCCATGAAGGTCGGGGGGACAACCCATTTTGTGGCGACCGCGTTACCGTTCAGCTTGTCGTCGGGGCAGACGACAGAATACGGGAGGTGGGTTGCCAGAGTGTCGGCTGCGCCATATCCATGGCCTCGGCCTCACTGCTGGCCAGTTCGGTAAAAGACTGTTCCACAGCGCAGGCCCACGGTTTGTTTGAGCGGGTGCGAGACATGCTCATCACGGGCCGTGAGCCGGACGCCCTTGCGGAGGAGGAGACCGCGCTGGGGGATCTGGAAGCCTTGCTGATGGTGCGCCAATACCCGTCCAGGGTGAAATGCGCCACGTTGGCATGGCATGCCTTGAAGCACGCCCTGGCCGGCGAGCCGGAGACCGCCAGCACCGAATAGCGCGTTATTCGGGCCCGCAGGCGGGGCAATCTGGGTTTTTCGCGACCTGTATTTTTCGCCAATCCCAGGTCCGGCTGTCCATCAGCATCAGCGAGGATTCAACGGACTGGCCCGCGATGTATTGCAAAGCAAGGTGAGCCATCGCCGCGCCCATGATCCCGGCCGCTGGCGCGAAGACCCCCGCACCGGGGCAATCTTCCAGTGACTCAGGTGCCGTGCCGTAAATGCAGCGATAACACGCCTCGTCTTGCCCGGAACCAAGCAGCTTGAGCTGACCCTCCTGGCGGATGCAGGACCCCATGACCCAAACTTTGCCCGTCGCCAGGTGGGCGATGTTCATGGCCAGGCGCGTGCCGTAGTTGTCACTGGCATCGATGCAGATATCGTGGTTTTCAGCCAGTTGGGCCGCAATATCACGGTCAACTCGCTGTTTGACGGTCTCCACGCGGGTTTCCGGGTTCAGATGCTGCAGGTGATGCCTGGCTGCATCGACCTTGTCCTTGCCAATGTCCTTTGGGGTATACAGAACCTGCCGCGCCAGGTTGGAGCGCTCCACCCGGTCGAAATCACAGAGCGTGAGTTGACCAACACCGGAACTCACAAGGTATTGCGCTGCCGCACATCCAAGCCCGCCTGCACCGATCAGGGCGACCCGGGCCCGGGTGATTCGCCCCTGGCCCTCGCGACCGATGCCTGTGAGCGCATGGTGAGCGGCATAGCGCAAATCGCAGGCTGCGTCAGTGTTCATCCAGAAGTTTCCGGGCTTCCGGGTGTAGCCCGGCCGGGTTTGTCCATTCATCTGTCTTGCCGCCGGATTTGTACAGCAATTGGGTTGCTGTAATCTCCAGCGCCGGGTTGATCGGCTTGACCAGGTCCCAGATGGTCAATAGCGCGACCGACGCGCCCGTGAGGGCTTCCATTTCAACGCCGGTGCGCTCTGCAATCTCAGCCAGGCAAAGCACCTCCACAGCCTGCTCGTGCGCGTGCAGCACGGTGCGGACGCTGACCCGGTTGAGCGAAATCGGATGACACAAGGGAATCAGGGAAGGCGTTTGTTTGGCGGCCTGAAGGCCCGCTATCTCTGCCAGTCCCAGGGCGTCGCCTTTGGGCAGGGTACCCTGCTCAAGGTGCTGAAAGGCTTCCCGCCCCACCATGATCTTGCCCGATGCCAGCGCCCTGCGGCGGGTGACGGGCTTGCCGGACACATCCGCCATCCTGAAGCCACCGGCGCTCATAAGATCTTGTCCATGACCGTGTCGACCGCCGCCAGATGACGTTGAATGTCCTCCCTGGGGAGAAAAGAGGATTTAAACCCATTCTTTACAAGTTGCATGATCTCGTTACTCGTCAGGTCGATGGCGTCGATCAGAGCGTAGAAATTCTCATTGATATAGCCGCCGAAATACGCCGGGTCATCGGAATGGATACTGGCGTTGAGGCCGGCATTCAGCATATCTCGGATCGGGTGATCGCGCATGTCCTTCACGACCGCAAGGCGCAGATTAGACTGCGGGCAAACCGTCATGGGCATACGCGATGCAGCGAGCCGTTCAACTAAGTTTCTCGACTCCAATGATCGGTTTCCATGATCCACCCGATGCACCTTCAGCAGTTCCAATGCCTCTTGAACGTACTCTGGCGGGCCCTCCTCTCCGGCGTGTGCCACGCGCCGAAATCCCATGTCCGCAGCCCGTTCGAAAACCCGCTTAAACTTGGATGGCGGATGCCCGAGTTCCGAAGAATCCAGGCCAATGCCCGTAATGCGCTCTCGCCATGGCTCCGACATTTCGAGCGTTGAAAAAGCATCATCCTCTTCCAAGTGGCGGAGAAAACACATGATGAGTCTATGAGTGATGCCCAGTTCATTACCGGCTTTGTCCAGTGCAGCACAGAGGCCATTCATCACGGTCTCGAACGTGACACCGCGGCAAGTATGCCCCTGTGGGTCAAAGAAGATTTCGGTGTGCACCACATTTTGCTCATGGCATTTTTGCAGGTAAGCCCAGGCGAGGTCGTGATAATCCTGCTCCGTTTGCAGCACAGACATTCCCTGGTAATAGAGATCCAGGAAGTCCTGAAGACAATCGAACTGATAGGCGCGACGGATGGAATCAACATCAGGATAGGGCAGCTCAATCTGGTTGCGCTGCGCCAGGCGGAACATCATTTCGGGTTCCAGGCTGCCTTCAATATGCATATGCAACTCTGCTTTCGGCAGGGTGCTGACCAGTTTCTTGAGCACGCGGGTAGCTCCTTGAACGCTTCGTGGATTGCAGGTGTTTAATGTTAGCAGTGGGCTCGGACCGTAAACCAGTGCCCTTGAAGGGCTGGGCGTCTTTGACCGGCTCGAATGACTGGGATACATTGGCGCCGCCCAGATTTTGCCAGGAGCCCCGATTGAGCTCAGCCTTTGATTTCCAAACCCGCAGATTCCTGCTTCATGTGGTATTGCTTTCAGCGTGGCTGGGCATTGCGCCTGTTTGCGCGGGGGTGTTTGGTGATCCGCGGGGGGAAGGCCTGGTGGAGGATGACCGGGTGCCGCTGGGTTCAGATGAATGGCAGCATGCCGGTCTTGGAGACTGGAGCCTTTCATCGGGCACCATTCACTGCGACGGTCGCCGGCGAGGCAGCGCCATTATCCTGTCTACCGAGGGGCTGGGTCCGGCGCCTGAGGGATTGGTGCTGGCGACGGCCGCGCATGTTTTTTACGACCTGGACACCGGAGACCGGTTCAACGCCTGTTCCTTCCACTACATGGGATTGAGCCAGTTACCGGGTTATCGGGCCGATATCGACATGAGTTCCGCATCACTGGGTGGATTCAGGCCGGGGAGCAGCCTCGAGTCGGCTGATTTCGGACAGGGCGACTGGGCTTTCCTGCATGTTCCTGGCGGGGTATTGGCCGCGGATCACGCCAAACGTTTGAAGCCGGTCGCCTGGGAGCAGGTGCTGGAACATCCCTCTGGTGAACTCAGCGCCCAGCTGTTGGCGTGGAGCATCGAACATTCAGCCATCAGCGTCAGCAGGGGCTGTACTGTGGTGCACAGTCATGTCGGCGATCTCGGCGGTGGCGTCTGGCCTGGACAGTTGCTGGACGATTGCGACTCGGGGCAGGGGGCCTCGGGGGGTGGTTTGCTGGTCACCATCAACGAGGAAACCGTGCTGCTGGGTATTCGGACGGGATCACATTGGGACCCCAAGACCTATCCTTCAGAGCAATTCCCGGATGGGCCACCCCCGGGCGCGCGCTGGGACCGAGAGACTTACACGAATTTCGCCCGGGCCATAGACCGGAATCTTCTGGACAAACTCAACCAGTTTCTGCGGCTGCTGGCGCGCGACACGCTCTGACAACGACAGCATGACATCAACTGACAGGTACTACCTGTAAAAAGTGACAGTCTGTGCTATATTCCTGTTACCGAAGAAATTCGGTGCAGAAAGAAAGACGCAATCTTGTCTGCTTGAGTGGTCAAATTATTTGAATCACATTAACCCTTGCGGAGGAGTAGGGCAGCGGCGGATATTAAAACTTCTAGCGAAGAATCGCCTTGAACCAAGCCCACGATGGGAAGCCCTCCGCCTTAAAAGGCCCAGCGATATTTAGAGAGTGAACACTCCGCAAGCGCCTGGCCTAACGGGAGTTTGACATGATTTTTTACGCTTCGTTATTGGTATTGTCGGTGGCTGTCTCAGCCATTGTTGTCTGGGTTTACCGCTCCTTCGCTGAGGCCAGTCGCAAAACCTATCAAGCCTTTCTGCCGAGCGGTAAAGACGCTGCGGTCGCTACCAAGCCTGCGGTCGTTCGACGGCGCCGGTGGAACCCAAAAGCTCAAGCTACGCCATGGGGTTGGAAAACCCGGACCCGCAACAATAGGGTCAGTGTTGCTATGCCAGCCTACGCGCCTGCAGGCAATGCCGAGGTCGGTTGGCCCTACCGCAATGAACCCTATGGTGAAGGAAGTCGCCAGACCTCACCTCAGCGCGCCCGGCCAGCCAGGAAGAAGTCGGTCGGTACCGCCAAGCCCTGGGGCTGGTAGGCACCTGGGGAACTTTTTACCTGACCTTCGTCAGGGACTTCGGTAAGCGCACGTCCTCGTTTCCGGGAATCTTGATATTCATGGGTACCTCCTCTACGCCCATGGACTCATTCGGATGAGGCTGCAGCAGCTTCAAAGCATCGCCAGCATCACCGCATAGCCAGGTTCGGCAAGCCTCAGGCGTGCGCAATATCGCCGGGCTTCTGTGGTGACCAATGGAATGCAAAACCTGATTGGGATTTACGGTGATGATGGCAACGCTGAACGGAATGTCCGATGTGCCATTGGACACCGGCCAGGCCAGCGCGGCCATGGCCCAAAAGGGCTGCTCTAGGGGAAACACCGCATAGGGCACCTGGGGGTGAACCCGGCTGTCGAATTCATAAAACCAGGAAACCACGGCAATGACGCGATAGCCAAGTGTCCAGGGTTTCATAAAAGTGGGGGCAAATGGCGCTCCTTCCTGTCGCAGCCTCGCATTGGCGGTGGACAGCAATTTACCGCTCTTGAGTATGGGCAGACGACCCTTTGACCAGGGCGGCAAGTAAGGCCAGATGGCCTGCGAGGGGGTGTCGCGCCCGTCGCGGTGACTGATCACCGGCAGTGTTTCCCAAATCATGGAGTCAGGTTCGGATTTTCGTCGCAGCCGCGACGGCGAAACGTTGATCCTGTTCTCAGGATCGGGTGGCAACGCCGAAGGCGGGTTCAGGATACTGGCCCACGCGAATACCTCGTCCCACTTGAGATGGCTGACCGCCGCTTTTCCGCACATAAATCACCGAATGAAGGTGCGATTGGCTGATATTAACACCGATGCTTCCTATTCCGGCCGGATGCCGTCGCGGTTGGATGTCTCGTGCCAGGCGATGCGCCGATAAGATGTTTAGCTGCTGATCCGAAGCAGGCGTTTCAGTACGGAGCCGAACCGCTCGTAGAGGACGCTCTGCCTCGCGTTGATCATCAGTTCAAATGGCATTCGCTCCCGGATGGCCCGGTGAAAAGCGACATGCTCACACAAGACGGGTATGTCTTTGCTGGCATTGTCGAGTACGGCATACCTTGCGCCATCCAGGCAGTGCGCCTGATAGATGGCCAGACCACCAAAAGCGGATTTTGCGGGCAACGGCGTGGTTTTGGCGAGCAAACCGGCGAGAGACACATGCGCCTTTCGCAGGTTGCGGTATGTTTGCCGGCCCGCTTCAAATCCGGCCTCTGGCTCGTAAGCAAAGGTATCCCAGTAAACAGAGCGCCTGAAGGGGCGCCGGGGTGTCCAGCGGCGGGAAAATGACGCCATGCAGTCCCAGGCCGCGTCAGTACCGAATGAGTGCGCGATGCCGGACAGGGAAAAATCATGAATGTCCAGATCGACAATGATGACCACGTCGAAGTTCGACCACTCCGAAAGGCGATCCAGGTACAAATTGCGGGCAAAAGCCATTCTTGATATCCGCGCACGTGTGTAGTCACCAGCGAGCCCCACGGGGCTGGCAGGGCCGCCATCAGGTTCGGGCAACAGGCTGAATGAGATCAGGTTGACGGCCCGGTTGCGTACGGCCCAGTCGTTGAGCATGTGAGCGGTTTGATCCCGGCTGTCGTTTTCCACCACGATGTAGCGGCAGTCACTGAAGCAGGCGCCCAGCTGCTCCAGTTTCTGGATCAGGTGTGGGAGCGTGCGCGAACAATCGCGTGCCAGACCGCAGACCACGGCCCGGCTGCGCGACATGTTCTTGAAGCCTGAGCGGATCTGATCGCTGTCCTTCAACGGTGATATCCAGCCTGGCGCTTTCTACCAAATGGGACGCCCGCAGGCCTCCGGTGGCGCCACCCGGGTGTTTTTGAACCGAACATATCCGGATCCGCCGGCGCGGAAAAGGTCATCGATTTTTGTTCAATAGCTTGACGCGTTCAATGATTTCGATGGGTGACTTGCCGTCCAAGGAGGTATACAGCTTCTGCTTGTCGCCGCCAACCGACACATCGTAAAACTGCAGCCACTGAAGCGCTGATTGCAGCGAAGCGAATTCCTCTGTGGAAACGACGCCCTGCAGTTCCTGGAGGGCACTCTCGAAAGCGGCGACGCTGCTTCCATCAAGAGGATCCCTCATCGCGGCCTCGGCGGCCGCCGAATTGAACTCGGGCGTCACCAAAACGGCAGGTTCATCCACGTAGGTTTCGACTTCCTGCAGGCCCTTGTCCTCCGGCCCGCAGCCCGCCAGGAGCAAAGCAGCAGCTCCGATGACCAGACCGATGTTCAATTTTGACGGCATGTTTGAATTCCTTTTATGAGATTGAGGGGTGTCACCTGGCCCGGAGCACATGATATCGGTTGTTTTCCGCGAGCACATCACATTGACCGAACGTGGAGGTCAGCCATCGCCGATAGGGCAGATGACGATTTACCACCATGATCAATTGACCGCTTTGGTTCATAAAGTTCCGAATGTCCTGCAGCATCGCCATACTCATGCCCGAATCCGTTTGATGACCCCTGTGAAAGGGCGGGTTGCTGATCACAAGGTCGTAGCTGCTGTCGATGGCGCTCAGGCCGTTGGAGGCTATCACGCGACCGTCGACACCACTCGCGGCCAGGGTAAGCCGGCTGCTCTCCAGCGCCAGCGCGTTGCTGTCCATGAGGTCAAGTAAAAGCCCCGTGTTGAGTGTGCCCAGGGCTGCGGCAATGATTCCGCAGCCACAGCCGAAGTCCAGCGCTCGTCCCTGAAATGTCACGGTCTCCAAGGCTTCCAGCAGCAGCCGTGTTCCCTCATCGAGCTTGCCGTGGGAGAAAACCCCGGGGAATGAAACGATGGGCAGACGCCGCCCCTGTAACGCGATGCTCCACGTCTCGGCCAACCGATCCGTGCTGAAGCGGATGGTTTCCAGTGGTTCGCTCATTGCATAGAGCCGGCAGTGTCGCGCGCTGTCTAAGACTTCCACCTGTTGAAACCACTCTTTTAGCAACCTCCCCGCGGAGCGAGCACCGGCGCGGTTTTCTCCGGCAAGCCAAAGCGTCGTATCGGGGCCCATAAAGGTCACCATCCATGACAGCCAGGCGCGCAGCAGCGCTTTTTCTCTTGGCATGATCAACAGGGCACGGCGGATAACCGGCTCCAGCGTCCCGGGGAACGCCCCAAACGCGCAATTCGGAGTGAGGGCAGACCATTGCAGGTAGCGCGCATAATCCTGCAGAAAAATGTGGGAATTGGATTTCAAACGGTGGTCTGAATCGCCAAAAAGCGGTGGGTTGATGAGCAGGGCCGGATCCGGAGCACCAAGATCAAAATGGCGGAGATTGCGTTCCAGAAAACGGGAAAGGTCGCCCATCAGGCCCTAACCGACCAGGCGGCCGGAGAGGTCGTATTCATCCGCCTCGTCGATCTCGACATTCACCCAGTCGCCCGGGCGTAAGTCCTGGCCGTCGGTCACATACACGAGCCCGTCAATCTCAGGCGCGTCGGCCCAACTGCGGCCGATGGCGCCTTGCTCATCCACCGAGTCAATCAGCACCTCCTGGCGTGTCCCAACCTTGCCCTGGAGCTTTCCGCGGCTGATTTCAGCCTGAAACTCCATGAACCGCTGCTCTCGCTCCCGTTTTACTTCTTCCGGTACCGCGTCGGGCAGGGCGTTGGCCCGTGCGCCATCGACATCGGAGTACCTGAAGCAGCCAACCCGGTCGAGCTCTGCTTCACCGGCAAAATCGAGCAGCTGCTGGAAATCCTCTTCAGTCTCGCCCGGGAAACCGACGATGAAAGTACTTCGCAAGGTGAGGTCCGGGCAAATCTCGCGCCAGGCTTTGATGCGGGCCAGCGTGTTTTCCGCGGCCGCCGGACGCTTCATCAGCTTGAGAATTTTAGCGCTGCCATGCTGGAAGGGGATATCCAGGTACGGCAGCAGTTTTCTCTCGGCCATGAGTGGAATGATCTGGTCGACATGCGGGTAGGGGTAAACATAGTGCAGCCGGACCCACACGCCGAGTTCAGCCAGCCCTTCGGCCAGGCCTTTGAGATTACTGGTCACCAGCCGGTCGCGCCAGAAATCACCGCTGTACTTCAAATCCACACCGTATGCGGAGGTATCCTGCGATATCACCAGCAGTTCCCTGACGCCGGAAGAAACCAGTTGTTCAGCCTCGCGCAGAATTTCGCCCGCATGGCGGCTGACCAGCCGCCCCCGCATGGAGGGGATAATGCAGAAGGTGCATTTATGGTTGCAGCCTTCCGATATTTTCAGATAGGCATAGTGTCGCGGCGTCAGCTTGATGCCCTGTGGTGGTAACAGGTCGGTAAACGGGTTGTGGGCCTCATCGATGGGCGCCGATTCATGGACCGCCGCAACCACCTGCTCATACTGCTGCGGCCCCGTTACCGCCAGCACATCGGGGTGAGCCTCCCGGATCAGATCGGCCTGAACGCCCAGGCAGCCAGTCACGATGACGCGTCCGTTGGCATTCATGGCCTCGCCAATGGCGCCCAGTGACTCGTCCCTGGCGCTGTCAATGAACCCACAGGTGTTGACCACCACCACATCTGCGCCATCGTAGGTGGGGGAGATCTGATAGCCATCCATGCGAAGCTGACTCAGTATCCGCTCGGAATCGACCAGCGCTTTGGGGCATCCGAGGCTCACAAAGCCAACACTGGGCGAAGATGCCCCTGGTTGCTTGTTGTGTTGTTCCGTCACAGGTAGTCAGGTGCGCCCGACATGAACCACCACCGTGTTAGCTTTGAATGAAGAAGGGCCACGATTATGGCGCTAGTGTCGAGGTCGCTCAAGCGTGAGGGCGTTGAACGCACAATAAAAAGGGGCCGTGAAAACGGCCCCTTGAGCGTGTCAGATGCGGGTATCAGTTGCTTTCATGCTGATATCGAAAGAGAAATTCGTTTTTCATTTCAGGCACGAAACCAAACTCCTTAACGCGCTCCGGCAAAACCACTTCGATGGTTTTCGACTTGCGCTTGCGCATGATCTCCAGTTCCAGCGTGGCGCCGGACTCCAGCTCCCGCAGCTCTCGCATGAGGTCGGCCGGCTTATCAACACGATTACCGGCGACCGTCAGCACAACATCCCCGCTCATGAGTTGCAGCTCGTTATCTTCGGCTGCTTTCAGAACGAGCACGCCATGATCCGCCTTGAAGTAATCGCCCAGGTTCTCGTCGACTTCAGCCAGTTCCAGGCCGCGAGTCATGGGCATGCCCAGCCAGATATTGGCGCTGTACAGGGCTTCTTCACCGATATCGGAGAGCGTTTCGTAATTGAATTCCCAGCCTTCAGGCGACACGTGCACTTCATGCTCACCGGAACCTGAGATGACGATGCGTTTGCGCTCCAATTCTTCCTGTAAGCGCTGCATTTTCTCTGCCAGGGCAGCTCGGTCTATCTCCGGCACCTCGATGATTTCCTCGATGGTGATGGACTCTCCTGGCGCCATCGGCGCGGAAGGCAGACGAATCCTGCTGGTCCAGCCAATCGGCTCACGCGCCTCGGCCGTTACGTTGAAAGACTGCTCAGACCCGTCCCTGAGGACCGTAATGTCCAGTTCATCACCCGGCTTGACGCCCTGCATCACTTCCAACAGAACCTTGCCGGCGTCGGCGTCATCGCTTCCCGCGAGTTCCTCGCCCATCACAGAGACGATGATGTCGCCCTGCTCGATACCCGCTCTCTCGGACGGGCCATCCGGCGACACGCCCAGTATCTGGACGCCTGCATCATTGGAATCCCCGAGAACGACACCAATGACGGCCTTGCTGCCCATACGGACCGTGGTAACGCTCGGCGCCTTGCGGTGCAGGCGTTCCAGATCGCGATGGGCTCGAACGACTTCTCGTGACGCACGCCTGAGTTCTTCCTGCACGGCACTCAGCTCTCTGCGCATCACTTCCGACTCTTCGCGGTAAGCCCGCTCAGCTTCCCGGCCCGCATCTCTTGCGGCTTCCATGGCCTCGGCCTCCTCGAGGCTGACCCGGGCGCGTACCTCAGCCGCGCGTTCGAGCTCTCTTCTTGCCTCCTCGACGGCGACCATGGCCGCTTCCCTTTCCTGTTCGGCTGCCAGCAAAGCCTGCTCATAGGCTTCCTGTGCCTCAGGTTCCGATGGGGATTCGGCACTGGGTGCGTTCTGCGCCCAGGCCGGCTGCATGGCCAGGCCCAACAGAGCGCTCAAGGCCACCTTTGATAAATTGCCGCTGTTCATGTCGGCTCTCCTCCAAAAAATCATAATGAAGCCATCCTTCCGTATTCACGTTCCCATTGCTGCTGATAAATCTGCGCCAGGTCCAGCAGCAGGTTGACCCGTTGCCCCCACAGGTTGATCGAACCGGGCGACACGCTCAGCCGCGTGTCCACCTGGGCCACCATGTCCTCCAGCTCGGCGACGTACACCGCTGAAGAAGCTGGGATCGAACCGCTGTGGGTGCGAATGCCTTTTAGCTGCTTTTCCAGGGTTTGTGACATGGCGATCAGGTCGTTCAGCGTTTGGTCCTGTTCTAAGGACGCATCTGGCTGCGTAATGGTCGCAACCTCTTGCGGCCCAATGGCGGGGGGCGGAGCCTGTGTTTTCAATACCACCAGCGCTGCAAGCAGAACACATGCGGCGGTGGCGAGCAGGGCGGTGCGTCCGCGGAATCCCGTTCCGGAGCGGGCGGGTTCCTGCAAAGCCGCTTCGATCTGCTTCCAACCGTCTTCAGGGGGTGTCATTGCGGGGAGATCTCTCAGCCCCAGCGGATCCCGCGTTTCATGGTTTGACGAAGTATTCATGATGTTCTCTCTACCCTGTTAATTGGGTTCGTTCGGCCCGCTCACGGGACTCGATCATGGTTCTGACCTTCTGCCGCGCTCTGGCCAGTCGCGTTTTTGAAAAACTTTCGGTTTTGCCGAATATCTGGGCGATTTCGCCGTGCCGATAGCCTTCCACGTCATGCAGCCAAATCACGGCCCTGTCTTCATGACTCAGGCGCTGCAGAGCCTGTTCCAGGTCCATGGCGCGACCAATGGATTCCTGGTCACCGTCGGCCGATGCCTGGTAGTCCTGAAATTCCACCAGGTCGGCTTTGGGCAATTTGCGCAAGGCGCTGATGGCGTGATTCACCACCACGCGCCTCAGCCAGCCCCAAAACGGCGCATCACCGCGAAATTGCCGGATTCTGCGAAAGGCGGTAATAAAGGCCTCATGGGTCACCTCCTGCGCCAGTTCACGACAGTTACAAACCCGCATTGCGACGTTATACGATGCGGTGTGATAGAGCCGATAAATACGTTCCCTCGCCGCCATGTCCCCGCGTCGGGCACCGGCGAGCGTCAGTTCGTCGACAATAATTTCAAATGCGTTTTCAGCCATCGTTTTACAGGACGTTGATACCCTCAAAAAGGTCGCAGGAATTTTCCCATGGTTCTGATGTTTCAGAAAGCCACCGGTCAGGGGCCGGACGCAATGCTACACTCAACGCACCCGGGTATCCGGCCCAAAGGTCTGCCATGCGATCAAGCAATCCATCAATAATTTCCCCCAGCCAGCTTGGCCGGAACCTGAACGTGAACTGCCGCTGATGGGGCGTTGGCGTCCACCAAGGCCCGGCTCGAGTCCTTACATCACACCCGAGGGCGCTCGACGCCTCGACGGCGAGCTCAAAACCCTGTGGCGGCAGACGCGTCCTGAAGTGGTTCGCGCACTGGGCGCCGCGGCAGCCGAGGGAGACCGCTCCGAGAATGCGGAATATATCTACCGCAAAAAGCAGTTGGGTGAGATTGACCGGAGAATCCGGTATCTGAGCAAGCGGCTTGACCAGGTCAAGATCATCGACCAGATACCCGCTGACACGAGCCGCGTGCGTTTTGGTGCCTGGATAACGGTCCAGGACGCCACTGGTGAAAAGCAATATCGGATCGTGGGCGCCGATGAGACCAGCGCCAGTGATGGCTGGATTTCGGTGGACTCGCCCGTGGCCCGCGCCCTGTTGGGCAAAGCGTGCGGCGAGCGTACTGCCGTCACTTTGCCCGAGGGCACGCAGGTGCTGGAGATCGTCAAAATTTCTTACCGCTCGACTGACTGAGCCAGAACAGCTGTCAGGGCCGCTCTGGCTGCCTTGAATTCCGAACCGCACCCCCCACTTAGTAACTGTGGTTGCCTGATGGGACCACGCTCAGTCCGGCCGAAAGGCGGATCTTCAACCCACCGAATTGCTTCTCAGGAGGATACGGTAATGACTACTTTTGATTTTTCACCCCTTTACAGGACTTCCGTCGGTTTTGACCGGCTTGCTTCCATGCTGTCGGCGGCCAACCGCCCGGAGCAGGGCAACGCATACCCGCCCTACAACATCATCGCCAGGAGCGAAGATGAGTACCAGATCACCATGGCCGTGGCAGGCTTCTCCGAGGCTGATCTCGAGATCAGCACGGAGCAGAACAAGCTCACGGTCACCGGCCGACGCGACGAGCAGGACAAAGAGACGAACTATCTCTACCGAGGCATCGCGTCGAGGTCATTTGAACGCCGCTTCAACCTCGCCGATCACGTCCGCGTGACGGGCGCCAGGCTGGAAAATGGCCTGCTGCATGTCAGTCTCGAACGCGAACTGCCCGAAGCCATGAAGCCCAGGACCATCGAAATTGAGTCCACTGCGGGGCGTCTGCTCGATGCCGATTCATCCGGCGAGCAAAACAAGGCCGCGTAGCTTGCCGGGAAATGGCTACCAAGAGGGGCGCTGCGGCGCCCCTTCTTTTTGGGCTCGAGGTGGCATCCCGCGCGCGCCGTTACCGCGTGTTCCCTTGCGCCTTGCGCGGGTGCTGGTTAGGCTCAGGGTTTTGGCGCCGGCATAGCCATGAGAAAGCTTCTGTTTTGGCCTTACCAGGTGTACGTGTGGGTGGTGTTGGTCCCCCTGGCCTTCATCATTTCCCTGGTATTCGGATGGACCGCCGTGCTGATGGCGATACTGGTCAGCCCGCGGTTTTCCAGCCGCTACGTCGCCATGAACTGGGCGCGACTGCTGTCCTGGCTAACCCCGATGTGGGTTTCGGTCGAGGGCCAGCGACACGTTGACCGGAGCCGCTCTTACGTTGTGGTGGCCAACCACGTGAGCCAGTTTGACATCCTGGCGCTGTACGGCTTTCTTGACCTTGACCTGAAATGGGTCATCAAAAAGGAGCTGCGAAAATTTCCGGGTATTGGAATCGGCTGCGAGAAAGTAGGGCATATCTTCGTTGATCGGCAAAACCCCGAAGCCGCGCGGCGGGCTGTCAACGAGGCCATGGACCGGCTTGGAGACGGGGTTGGCATACTTTTTTTTCCAGAGGGAACCCGCAGTATTGACGGCCGCTTGCTGCCGTTCAAAAAAGGCGCCTTTCGCATCGCTGTCGATGCCGGTCTGCCGATTTTGCCGGTGACCCTGGTGGGCACGCGCGAAATCTGCCCCGCGAAGACCATGCGGATTTTTCCGGGCAAGGCGCGGGTGATTGTGCATCCTCCCATCGAGACAGCCGGGCGGTCGGTGCAGGAAATGCAGGCATTGATGGACAGCGCCCGTAAAGCCATCACCTCCGCGCTTCCCCCTGAGGTTCGCGGCGCCTGATGCATCTGCGCAGACCAGATCCGGAGTTCACCCACTCCACCAAGGCCCGCCATAACTTCAGGCTGGCGCTCAAAATCGCTTTGTGGTTTGTCGGGGCTCTCTGGTTTATCGAGGTCGCCGACAATTATCTCGGGCTGGGCCTGGATCGTTTCGGGCTCCGCCCTCGCGATGCCTCGGGTCTGATGGGTGTGGTGACCGCGCCGCTGCTTCATGGCAGTTTCGAACACCTGTTTTCCAATACCATGCCGCTGGTGGTCAGCCTGACGGCGATTTTATACCTGTATCCGAATTCGGCCATGCGGGTGCTGCCCATGATTTGGCTCGGTGGTGGATTGCTGGCCTGGTTCATCGGCCGCCCCAGCATCCATGTGGGTGCCAGCGGCCTGGTCTACGGCATGCTGGCCTTTGTGTTTGTCAGCGGTATGTTCCGGCAGGATTTTCGCTCGATGGCGGTTTCCCTGTTCGTTTGGTTTCTGTACGGGTCCATGTTGTGGGGGATACTTCCCATTCGCCCGAGAATGTCCTGGGAGATGCACCTTGCCGGAGCGGTTTTGGGCCTGGCCATGGCCATTGTCTACCGCAACTGGGATCGCGTGCCGCTGAAACGTTACGATTGGGAGGATGACGATTCGGTACCCGACTGGTATCCGGAATCACCACCGTCGGACGGCGATGACGACAGCGCCTTCCTCGGCGTTGCCTTCGACACCGGCGGACGC
>WTJD01000204.1 GCA_011524975.1 Lysobacterales bacterium | reverse complement strand
GTCATATACAGCTACTATGATGTGGCCATGAACAGTGTCCCGCCGGCCGGCGGAGTCGCCGGGAAACGTCGACCGGAAAGCTTTCATCAGTGGCGCAGGCGCAAAGATTTGGCGGCGCGCTGGCTGATTGCGCTGGGCGGCGTCGGCGTCATCCTGGCTGTAGTCCTCATATTTTTCTATTTGCTGTACGTTGTTTCACCTCTGTTGAAACCGGCGAGTGCCGAGCTGTCTGATATTACCAGCCGGCCCTCCTGGGAACAGTCGGATACGAAATTCCTGGCGGTGGAGGAGCAACTTCACCAGGCCGTCAGGATCGGCGCGGACGGGATGGTGGAATTCGTTTCTCTGGAAAGCGGAGAAAACGTCAAATCGTCCGCCCTGCCGTTGCCTGATGGCGTGAGGATTGTTTCATCCGCCAGCGCCGGCGACGGCCGCGGCCTGGTTGCGCTCACACTGAGCGACGGGCGTGTGCTGCTCATTCGCCATGAATACGAAATGCGATATGACGGGGGCGTCGAGAATCGTCGCATCGTACCGTCCATCCGCTTTCCATATGGAGAGGAACCGCGCAGTCTTGGGTCCCCCTCGATCAATGGGCTCGCGCTTTCCGATACCGCCGCGGAACTCGTATTGGCCGCATTTTCCGATGAGCGTCTGTATGTCGAATGGAGCGACAAGCAGGAAAATTTCCTGACCGGCGCTATCCAGCTCGATACAAGACGGATCTTCAGGGATACGGATTTCACCGCGACGGGCATGGCCATCAGCGGCGACCACCGCTGGCTGTACGTGTCAGATAACCTGGGGCGGATTCACAGCTATAACCTGCCTGCGCTGCAGTTACAGGAAGTGGTCGAAGTCAGCGAGCAACCGATCAGCGCCCTGGCGAGCCTGCTCGGTGGTATTTCGGTGCTCGCGGGGGACGAGAGCGGACTCGTCACGCAACTGTTCCCGGTGCGCAATGCCGACAACGCGTTCTCATTGAACGTGATCCGACAGTTCGAGGGGCATACAGCGCCCATTCGGAAGATTATCCCGGAGCAAAGACGCAAGGGCTTCGTGGTTGTTGATGCGTCCAATCGCCTGTCCGTGTTCCACAGCACCGCTGAAAGGTTGGCCCTGGCTTACGACATCGAGGGCGGTGCTCCACAAGCGGTGGGGTTGGCGCCCAGGTCCAATGCGCTGGCCATGATGAGTCCGGAAGGCGGGCTCTCGCTCCTGAGCATCAGCAATGAGCACTCTGAGGTTTCGTGGAAATCTCTGTGGCAAAAAGTCTGGTACGAGAACTACCCTGAGCCTGACTACATCTGGCAGTCATCGGCCGCCAATAACGAGTTTGAGCCCAAATTCAGCCTGGTGCCGCTGGCTTTTGGCACATTCAAAGCCGCTCTGTATGCCATGTTGTTCGCCGTGCCGCTGGCATTGCTCGGGGCGGCCTACACGGCTTATTTCATGGCGCCTGGGATGCGCGCGCTGGTGAAGCCCATGATCGAAATCATGGCCGCGCTGCCCACCGTGATCCTGGGCTTTCTGGCCGGCTTGTGGTTTGCGCCCTTTGTGGAGAAGAATCTCACGGGGATATTCTCCTTGTTGTTTATCGTGCCGGTGGGCTTGCTGGTGTTCTCCTACCTGTGGACAAAGCGTCCAACGCATTGGTTTCCCGAGGGCATCGACGGCTGGGAAGCGGCGCTGCTCATGCCCGTGATTGTTGTTCTGGTCATCCTGTCCATTTACCTTGCCGTGCCCTTCGAGCATGTGTTTTTTGATGGCAGTTTGCGTGACTGGTTGAGCCAGCAGGCGGGGATTTCCTACGATCAGCGCAACGCCCTGGTCGTTGGTGTTGCGATGGGCTTCGCCGTGATTCCCACCATTTTCTCCATCGCTGAAGATGCCGTATTTGGTGTCCCCAAGTCTTTGTCCGACGGCTCCCTGGCGCTGGGTGCCACGAGATGGCAGACCCTGGTGCGGGTGGTCATGCCGACAGCGAGCCCGGGCATTTTTTCCGGGTTGATGATCGGTCTCGGCCGGGCCGTTGGAGAGACCATGATCGTATTGATGGCTACCGGCAACACGCCACTCATGGATTGGAATATCTTCGAGGGCATGCGGACGCTGGCGGCCAATATCGCCGTCGAAATGCCCGAATCCGAGGTCGGAAGTTCCCATTATCGAATCCTGTTCCTGGCAGCACTGGTGCTGTTCATGTTCACCTTCGTGGTCAATACCGGCGCCGAGGTTGTGCGTCAGAGACTGCGAGAAAAGTACAGTTCATTGTGAGTCTTCTATGAATCCCGGTATCCGACAATGGATTGCGAGCGGCGCCCCCTGGGTCTGGCTGAATGCCGCCGCCGTCAGCGCGTGCATCCTGCTGGTGGCCGGGCTTCTCGCGTTGATTGCCTGGAGAGGTCTGGGGCACTTCTGGCCGGCGCCGGTTTACGAAGTGGTGCTGACGAATGATTCCGGGGTCAATACCACGCTGGCCGGCATTGAACGGGATGCTGAAGTGGTGCCCGCCGAGCGGCTCAGGGAAGCCGGCATGGCGATAGACCCTGAAGCGGATGAGGTGCGTCGAATCCTGCTCAAGACCGGCAACCGGGATGTCACCGGGGAGGACTTTGTCTGGATTATTGAGCCGGCGATCGCGCTGAAGGAGCGGCCAAACAACCTAGTCGTTGTTGAGCGCACAGAGTGGGGCGCCTTCATTGGCCGACTCATCGCCGTCAGGGAAGATGGCGTCACGTTGGCGCAATCCGATGCCTGGCAGGCCTTCCTGGAAAGGCTCTCGCGTGCGGATGCATTGCGTGCCGAAATCAAGCAATTGGAGACCGATGAAATCGGGTCGGTGAACTATCAGCTCGAACGTCTGCGTTTGAATGAACGCCGGATGGAGATCGATGGGGCGGACGATGAGGCGCAACGCGCGGACATCGAAGCCGAACGTGAGAACCTGGCCGCCCGTTATGCGTCGATGGAAGAGGCCTTGATTCGTCTGAATGAGGAGATCCAGCGCGATTCTGTCGTGATGCGCACCGCGGGCGGAGAGGAAGTCGAACTTCCCATCTCGACCATTCTGGACGCCTGGCGTCCCAATGACATGAACATTGCGGAAAAAGCGGGTCACTACGTGCACAAGGCATGGGAATTCGTCAGCGATGATCCACGAGAGGCCAATACCGAGGGCGGCATTTTCCCCGCCATTTACGGGACCATCCTCATGGTGTTGCTCATGAGCGTTTTGGTGACACCCCTGGGCGTCATTGCCGCGGTCTATCTCAAGGAGTACGCCAAACAGGGGCTGCTGACCCGTACCATCCGCATTGCCGTCAACAACCTGGCCGGCGTGCCGTCCATTGTCTACGGTGTATTCGGACTCGGTTTTTTCGTCTACACCCTTGGTGGCAGCCTTGACCGCCTGTTCTTCCCCGAGGCGCTTCCGTCACCCACATTTGGAACGGGCGGGCTGTTCTGGGCGTCACTGACCCTGGCCTTGTTGACTTTGCCGGTGGTCATTGTCAGCACGGAGGAGGGGCTCGCCCGAATACCCAGGACGATCAGAGAGGGTAGCCTCGCGCTGGGGGCGACACGCTGGGAGACGCTTTGGCAGACGGTTTTACCCATGGCCAGCCCCGCGATCATGACGGGAATGATCCTGGCCGTTGCCAGGGCGGCGGGTGAGGTTGCGCCCCTGATGCTTGTTGGCGTGGTCAAGCTGGCGCCCTCACTGCCCCTGGACGGAAACTATCCGTTTCTTCATCCAGAACGGAAGTTCATGCACCTTGGGTTTCATATTTACGATGTCGGTTTTCAAAGCCCGAACGTTGAGGCAGCAAGGCCATTGGTATACGCGACCGCATTGTTGCTGGTCATCGTGACCATTCTGTTGAATCTGTTGGCGATTCGAATCAGAAACCGCCTGCGTGAGAAGTATCGAGGACTGGAAGTTTAAATGAGCGAAGCAATGAATTCTCAGGCGCAAAGCGCAGAGGCGGAGTCCGTCATACATCCGGATCTGACCTTGGACGATGTGGCTGTTCAAGTCGGTGATCTCGATCTGTGGTACGACGCCAACCAGGCATTGAAAAATGTGTCACTGGACATCGCTGAGAAAAAAGTCACGGCGTTTATCGGGCCATCAGGCTGTGGCAAGTCGACGCTGTTGCGTTGTTTCAATCGCCTGAATGATCTGATCGACATCTGCCGGGTTGAAGGCGAAATCAAACTGCATGGCCAGGATCTGCTGGGGCCTGAGGTTGACGTCGCGGAACTGCGCCGCAGAGTGGGTATGGTGTTTCAAAAGCCGAACCCTTTTCCCAAGTCCATTTATGAAAACGTGGCCTATGGGCTGAGAATCCAGGGAATGAACAAGCGCCGTCAGCTGGACGAAACCGTCGAGTGGGCGTTGCGTGGGGCTGCTTTGTGGGATGAGGTCAAAGACCGGCTGAATGATTCTGCATTCGGGCTGTCTGGCGGGCAGCAACAACGCCTGGTGATCGCACGTGCGATCGCGGTTCAACCGGAAGTCATCCTGCTGGACGAGCCCTGTTCGGCGTTGGACCCTATCTCTACGCTCAAGGTGGAGGAACTGATCAATGAGCTCAAACGCGATTACACCATTATCATCGTCACCCACAACATGCAGCAGGCTGCGCGGGTTTCCGACTACACGGCATTCATGTACCTGGGAGAGCTGATTGAGTTTGGTGAAACCGACCAGGTGTTCACCAATCCCAGGATGAAGCGCACTGAAGATTACATCACCGGGCGCTATGGTTAACACATACGGTTTGCGATTTCACAGGAACATGTCATGAGCAACCTCAACCTGGGCGAACATATTTCCCAGCAGTTCAACGAAGACCTCGAAGAAGTCCGCAGCAAGGTGCTGCAAATGGGCGGTGTCGTCGAAGAACAATTGGAACGGGCGATTTCCGCCCTGGTCAATAACGACAACGATCTGGCGCGAAAGGTCGTCAAGAACGACGTGCGCGTCAACGCCCTCGAAGTTGAGATTGACGAGGAGTGCACGCGCATTGTCGCGCGCCGGCAGCCTGCCGCCTCGGATCTCAGGCTGGTGATGGCGGTGATCAAGACGATCACAGACCTCGAGCGAATCGGTGATGAGGTCAAGCGTGTTGCCAAGATGGTGCACGAGGAACTGGAAGGCGCGCTGAGCGAGGAGATCCGGCAGGAGCTGGAGCATATGGGCGAGTTGGTAAAGCGCATGCTGAATGATGTTCTGGATGCCTTTGCCAGGACCGACGCCAAGGCTGCTTTCGAGGTGGCCCAGTTCGACAAGAAGATCGACGTGAAATACATGGTCATCACGCGTCACTTGATGACGCACATGGCCCAGGACCCTTCACAGATTCCGACCATATTGAATGTGCTCTGGGCTGCTCGCGCCATGGAGCGTATGGGAGATCGCTGTGAAAATATCGCCGAATACGTGGTCTATCTCGTGTTGGGAAAAGACGTTCGCCATGTGAAGCCTGAGGATTACGAGGCCGAACTGATCGACGACTGA
>WTJD01000133.1 GCA_011524975.1 Lysobacterales bacterium | reverse complement strand
GGGTATCCTCGCGGCGTTGGGGGCGTAACCAGTGCCATGAAAGCAACAGCGCTGCCAGGACGAAAGCGGTCAGTGCCGCCGCATAGGTGAGTTGCAGCCACAGTGGCGCGCCGGCGAGCCGTTGCCACACGGACAGTACGGTCTCCGTGAGCACCAGCGCCACGAACAGCGCGACCAAGGCGACCAGCAGGAGCATCAGAGCGATGAGCAGACGGACGGACATCGCGGATCAGGGGCCTTCGTGAACCCGGCCCTTCAGCACAGGCTCACGCCCGATGATATTCAACGCTCATTTCCTGAACGGCCCCAACCAGCGTGCCGAGATGTTCAGGATCAACATCCGGTGTGATGCCATGCCCCAGGTTGAAAACATGACCGGTGCCGTGACCGAAGGACTCCAGCACTTTTGCCGCCTCTTGTCTAACGACATCCCTGGGTGCCAACAAGATCGCCGGGTCCATGTTGCCCTGCAGCGCAACCTGGTCGCCGACGCGGCCGCGCGCCTCGGTCAATGATATGGTCCAGTCCACGCCAAGCGCCTGGCATCCTGTCCTGGCCAGCGCTTCGAGGTGCCCGTTGCAGCCCTTGCTGAAAAGAATGATGGGGACGGGCTCGCCGTCGGGCCCTGGCCGGATGCCTTCAACGATGCGCTGCATGTATTGCAGCGAGAAATCGCGGAACGTCTCGGGGCTGAGCACGCCGCCCCAGGAATCGAAAACCTGCACCGCCTGTGCCCCGCGCGCTATCTGGGCATTGAGGTAATCGGTGACTGCGTCTGCCAGTTTTCCCAGCAGTTCATGGGCGGTGGCGGGATCGCCATACAGCAGTCCTTTGGTCCGGCCATAGTTTTTGCTGGAGCCGCCCTCCACCATGTAGGTCGCCAGGGTCCACGGACTGCCGCTGAATCCGATCAGGGGGACTTCGCCTTCGAGACGCTGGCGAATCAGGCCCACCGCGTCCATCACGTAGGCGAGTGAATCTTCCGGATCGGGGACCGGCAGGGATTTGACTTCTGCCGCGCTGCGCACCGGCCGGTGAAATTTTGGCCCTTCCCCTTCCACGAAATGAAGCCCAAGGCCCATGGCGTCCGGGATGGTAAGAATGTCTGAGAATAAAATGGCCGCGTCCAGGGGAAACCGCCGCAAGGGCTGCAAGGTCACCTCGCAGGCCAGTTCCGGGTTGGTGCACAAATTCATGAAGCTGCCCGCCTGCTTGCGAACTTCGCGGTATTCGGGCAGGTAGCGGCCCGCCTGTCGCATGATCCAGACGGGTGTCCGGTCGACAGGCTGGCGCCATAGCGCCTTTAAAAAACGGTCATTTTTCAGTGTTTGCATCGCTCAGATCCAACAAATCCAGGTTATCCAGGGGCTTTACAAAAGCTTCCTTGTGCCGCGTTTTCTCGCGCAGCCGACGCATGGCGTCGTCTGCGGAATTCTCATCGGGAAAGGGTCCGTAAATGGCGGCCCATAGTATACGCTCATCGCGGGGAATTCGGGCCAGCGTGAACACCCCGCCCACCTGTTTTTCCGCATCATGAGCAATCTGTTCGGCGGTTTCCCGGCTGGAAAATACCCCCAGCTGGACTCCAAACCGCTTGCCGGCAGGCAGGGGCGGTTCAGCGGCGCTGTTCGGTATGGGCTTTAAACGGGGGTTTGGCTTTTCGCCCACGTGTCCCGGCATCATGCTCTTAACCCGATAAGGCGTGGCGCGCCGCGCGCCGGGTTTGAGTTGAGCGGCCTCTGGCGGACGCCGGGCGCAATAGTCGCCCATGTCGATTTCATCGGGGCCGCAGCGGTCGGATTCAGCCGATTCCTGGCCGGAGACGGGTTGGCAGAGGCAGGCCAGCAAGACGCAGACGGCCCATCTTGAGAGGGTGCCGCTCACGCCCTGCAGCCCTCGATGGCCTCCAGGATCTCTGATGGTGCGCTGCTGGCATCCACGACAGCGGACCCGAGCGCTTCGAGCAGGATCAACCGGAGCCGGCCGCCCATCACCTTCTTGTCCAGGGCCAGGGTTTCAAGGATAGACGCTCCGGCAAGATCATCCGGTACAGCGGTGGGCAGCCCCAGTTGGTCGAGCAGACCGGCCACCCGCTCAGTCGAACCCTGCTGGAGCAGACCGCGGTTTTCCGACAGCCGGGCCGCGACCACCATCCCGATGGCCACCGCCTCGCCATGCAGCCATCGCTGATATCCCGTCAGCGTCTCTATGGCGTGGCCAAAGCTGTGACCGAGGTTCAGCAGCGCCCTCGAGCCGGCTTCCCGTTCATCCGCGGCCACCACTTCAGCCTTGTTTCTGACCGATACCTCGACCATGTGCATGATCGTCTCTGGCGCTCGCAGATTGATGGATTCGGTATGGTCTTCCAGCCATCGCAAGAACCGGGGATCGCGGATCAGGCCGTATTTGACGACCTCGGCGACACCCGCCCGGTATTCACGGTCCGGCAGGGTGGCCATCGTGGCAACATCGATGATCACCGCGCGAGGCTGATGGAATGCGCCTATCAGGTTCTTGCCCTGCGCGTGGTTAACGCCCGTCTTGCCGCCCACCGAGGCATCGACCTGGGCCAGTAGTGTTGTTGGCAGCTGCACGAAGGCGATGCCGCGCATGTAGCTGGCCGCGGCAAAACCCGCCAAATCGCCGATCACGCCGCCGCCGAGGCTGACGATACACGCGTCCCGGCTGACTTTGTGCCGGATCAACTCATCCAGTATCAACCCCCAGCTTTTCACGGTTTTGTGGATTTCGCCGTCCGGCAGCTGATACGTGCGGGTGCGATCCGCGGGCAGCTGTTCCAGTACGGACGCGAGATACAGTGGCCCCACGATGTCATTGGTCACCACCAGGATGCTGCCGTCGCCCACCGCTGAGGAGAGCACATCGCCGTGACGCAGCAGGCCTTCACCGATATGCACCGGGTAGCTGCGTGGGCCGAGTTCGACGGTTACTGTCTGCATTGTTTTACGTGTTTTGAGGTGGCTGCCAGTGATCCTGGATGTCTTCGCACAGTCTGGCCGCGACTTGCTTGACGTTGCGATGGCTGGCATCAAAAACCAGGTCAGCCACTTCAGTGTAAAGCGGGTTGCGCTCCCGCGCCATTCGCTCCAGCAACTGATCGCGATTGGGGGTCTGGAGCAATGGCCGGGAACGGTCCCGGCCCAGGCGATGCAGCTGGTGCGCCACTGACGTCCTGAGCCAGACAACAAAACCGGAGCGTTGCAGGAGCCTTCGGTTTTCCTCGCTCAGTACCGCGCCGCCGCCGGTGGCTACCAGCATCCCGGTTCGTTGGGAAAGTTCCTCGAGCAAAGCGGTTTCCCGTGTCCTGAAGCCTTCCTCACCCTCGATGTCAAAGATCAGATTGACGCTGGCGCCGGTTCGGCGCTCGATCTCCTGATCACAGTCGATGAACTCCAGCCCGAGAATGTCGGCCATGTGCTTGCCCAGAGTGGTCTTGCCCGAACCCATTGGGCCAACCAGGTAGAGGTTGCCGACAGGCTCCGGCTGCGGTGCCTCATTCATGACGCGGGTAAGCCGGGTGGGCGCTTGATGCATGCCAACACGGCATTGGGTAACATGGACGGCTGATCATCAACGTGCACCGACAGGAACTCCATGATCCGGTTTTTCGTCATCTTTTCGGTTTTGCTGGTAGGGCTTTTCACGCTGGAGATTCTACAGCCGGTGGAAAAACACTTCATCCTGCCCTTCACCTCGCTGATTGCCGATATCAGCGTTTGGCTGGTGAGTGCCTTCGATAAAAATGTGATCGCCACGGGCAATATCATCCGGGACTCGGCCAGCGGTTTTGGCGTGCGGATCGAACGCGGCTGCAACGGGCTAGAGGCGGTCATCATCCTCTTCGCGGCCATGTTCGCGTTCCCGGCGCCGCTGAAGAGCAAGCTCCTGGGGTTCGTGATCGGTTTCTTCGCCATCCAGTTACTCAACCTGGTGCGCATCATCAGTCTGTTCTATCTCGGCCAATGGAATTATGTGGCTTTTGAGTGGTTCCATCTGTATCTCTGGCAGGCGCTGATCATCCTCGACGCGCTGGTGGTCTGGCTCATATGGCTCCGGCGCTTGGCCCGGACCAAGGGTGGTGTGGAAGAACAGCCGGAGGCGGCCAGCGCATGATGCTGCCGGAGGAGGCGGTTGAACGCTTCGATGACTGCCTCAGGGCGGCGGAGAAGGCCCGGGAAATTGAGCCCACGGCGATGACGCTGGCGACACTGGATGAGCAGGGGGGCGTATCCGCCCGGATGGTGCTTCTGAAGGGCTGGAACGCGGAAGGTTTCGTTTTCTACACCAACACGCTGAGCATCAAGGGACGGCAGCTGGCCCGGGCACCCACGGCCGCGCTCGTGTTCTTCTGGAAACAGACCGAATGCCAGGTGCGCGTCGAAGGCCCGGTCTCACCGGTCAGTGAGCAGGAAGCCGATGAATACTTCTCTACCCGGGCAAGGGGCTCGCAGCTCGGTGCCTGGGCCTCTGATCAGTCGCAGCCGCTGAGCAGCCGATCGAAGCTCATGAAAAAGGTTGTCGAACTGGAGATGCGGCATGTCGGACGCAGTATCCCGCGCCCGCCGCACTGGTCAGGCTATCGGGTGGAGCCTGAGATGATCGAATTCTGGTACGGCCGCAGCAGTCGGTTGCATGATCGGTTCAGGTTCACCTTTCAGGACGGCCAGTGGCTTCGTCAGCGACTTTACCCTTGAGCCAATGAGACAGTGGACGGGCACACTGGAGGTGCAAACCCGGGGCAGGGGATTCCATCCGCTGACTGACGCGTTGCAGGCACCCGTGCGGGACAGTGACATCACCAACGGCTTGCTCCACTTGTTTTTGCGTCACACCAGCGCATCGCTGACCGTGACCGAAAACGCCGACCCCGATGTCCTGAAGGACCTGGAAACGATCATCTCGCGCCTTGGGCCGGACGGCGACCCGGAGTATCTGCACCGGCTGGAAGGCCCGGACGACATGGCGGCCCATGTTAGATCAGTCCTGACGCAAACCGAGCTCACCCTGCCTGTCAGAAACGGCCGGCTGGCGCTTGGCACCTGGCAGGGCGTGTTTCTCTGGGAGCATCGGCATCGGGCGCACGCACGACAGCTGGAAATCACCCTCCTCGGAGATTAAGCGCGTTTTGGCTCAGGCGAAGTATCCCGTAAAGAACTGCCAGAGCAATACCAGCGCCAGCAACAGCAACAGCCCCTTCAACAGCCTTTGATAGTTTTCCGCGGGAAGGCCGGCCTGCGCCCGCTGTCCCAGTTGCAGCGCCAGCACGGCGGCGAGGGCCAGCGGCGCCGTTTCCAGCAACAGCCCGAGCGAGACCAGGCCGGCCAGGGCCAGAACCAGGATCTGGGCGGCCTTTCCGACCAGGAAGCAGGCATTCATGGCGGGAACCATGACGTCTCGCGCGGTGCCCAGCGAGAGAAAGTAAATGATCAGGATGGCCACCATCACGTTGGTGATGCCGGCCGCCATGCCGGCTGCCAGCCCGGTGATGGCCATGACGGTCAACGGGCGGTTGCTGAAGGTTGTGGTTGGAATCCTGACTTTACCCCACAGGAACAACAGGATCAGCGCGGCCAGCAGCAGTCTGAACGGCTCAGGATCGGCAATGGCCAGGATGCGGGTTCCCAGGAGCGAGCCCAACAGGATGAACAGGATCAGGGGGGCGTATTGCCTGGCCTCCTCCAGCCGGCCGCGATGGTTGGCAATGCTGGCGATGTTGACGGCCATGGTTGGCAGCAGGGTGACCAGGATGGCGCTTCGCACATCCATGATGGTGGCAAGCGCCGGTGTGGCCAACAGGGGAAATCCGAGCCCGAGCGCGCCGTGAACCCAGCCAGAGACCAGGATGACCGCCAGCACCACCAGCCAGGCGCCGCCATGCAGCGTCAGGAAGTCGGTCATTTCGGGTCAGGCTGGACCCTGCTCACCAGCCCAGCAGCAGTAGTAAAAAACGAATCATGATGAGCGCGAACAGGGGTGAAAGGTCGATACCGGCAATGGGCGGGACGAAACGCCTGAATGGCCTCAAAACCGGCTCTGTCAACTGGTAAAGCAACGGAATCAGCGGATGACGCGCCCGGGCGCCAATCCAGCTGAGAATGACAATGGCGATAATGAGGATGAAGTACGTCATCAGCAGCGTGACGCCCAGTTTGAGCAGGGCGTAAGTCAGGATTTGGACCGGCGCCATGTCCATCTGGCTGATTTGGGCGATGATCCATGTCGCCAGCGCCTGCAGCGCCAGCATCAGAATGACCGAAGCGGTGTCGAGCCGGCCGATGGAGGGAATGACTCGCCTGATCGGAATCAACAGCGGATTGGTCACCTTGACCAGAAACTGGCAGACGGGGTTGTAAAAATCCGCGCGGACCCATTGCAGCAACAGGCGCAGCATGACCGCGGTGGTATACAGGTCAATCAGCGTACCGATCAGGAAACTCGTGGCCTGGGCGAAATTCATGGTTCAGCGCTCATTTCCGGACAGCGCCTTGCCCCGGTCGGTCGCGGCATGCACCGCGCGTTGCACCATTTCTCTGAAGCCACTGGCCATGAACTCATTCAAAGCCGCCTCGGTGGTTCCTCCCGGGGTGGTCACCGCCCGGCGCAGGCTGCCAATGTCGAGCTGCGATTGCAGAGCCATCTCGCCCGCGCCCCTGGCGGTGTGCAAGGCCAGGTCGGCCGCAACGCCAGCGGGCAATCCAAGCGCCTGGCCAGCGGCGGTCAATGATTCGACCAGGTAAAAGAAGTAGGCCGGACCACTGCCGGACACCGCTGTGACCACGTCCATCAGCGCCTCGTCCTCGACCCATACGGTGGCGCCCGCGGCGTCGAGAACCCGCTGGGCAAATTGCCGGTGGTGGTCCGAGCAGGCCGGCCCGGCACACAGCCCCGTGATCCCTCGCCCAATGAGCGCGGGCGTGTTGGGCATGCAGCGGACGATGGGCTGACCGGCGCCCAGGGCGTCGCTCATCAGGCCCAGGGTGATGCCGGCGGCGACGGAGATGATCAGCTGATCGGGCTCCAGCTTGCCCCGGATCTCTTCCAGCACGACGGGCATCACTTGCGGTTTTACGGCCAGGACGATGGCATGCGCGCTATCGATGGCGGCCGTGGTGGAGTCGAAACCGGTGACGGGAAAACGTTCTTCAAGGCGCCTGCGGGCCGATTCATCGGGATCACTGACGTGGATGAATTCGGGCGGCAGTGGAGACTGGCTGATACCACTGATCAGCGCGGTCGCGACATTTCCACCTCCCACAAAAGCCAGCTTCATATCAAGTTACCTTGTTGTTTCTCGGATTCAGACCGCGCGCGGTCCCAGCAGATCCGTCCCCACGCGGACCATGGTGCTGCCTTCGGCGATCGCCAGTTCGAGATCGCCGGACATCCCCATGGACAGGGTGTCGAGTTCATGACCGGCCTCGCGCAGGGTCTCGTACAGCATACGCAATCTGGCGAAACTGTCACGGGTCACTTCGGGATCATGGCTGAACCTGGGCAAGGCCATCAGGCCGCGCAGACGGATTCCGGGCGCCTCCGCGGCCTGCTCCGCCAGGGTGGGCAACGCTTCGGGCGCGAGGCCTGACTTCTGCGGCTCGCGATCGATATTGATCTGCAGGCAGATATTCAGAGGCGGCAGACTGGCGGGCCTGTGCCGCGATAACGCCTGCAGGATTTTGACCCGGTCAACACTTTGCACCCAATCGAATTGTTCGGCCAGTTCGCGCGCCTTATTCGACTGCACGGGCCCAATAAAGTGCCAGTCTATGGCCAGGTCGGCCAGTTCCTGCTGCTTGACGAGGGCCTCCTGGACCCGATTCTCCCCGAAAGCGGTTTGACCCAGCATAAAAAATCGCCGCACCAGGCTGGCGGCCTGTTTCTTGCTCACGGCCAGTAATGTGACCCCGGATGGGTCACGCCCGGACATTTTGCAGGCGAGCGCCATTCTCTGGTGAACCGAGTCCAGCCTTTGTTGTTCGCCGCTCATGTTGCAGGCCAGCTATTCAATGTTCTATCGTTAGGGAGATTGCCGAGCAATCAGGAAAAGGAATTCGGGTGTTTTGATCTCAGACCGGTACAATGTCGTATTGTAACCCGGTCTGCCGGAGAGCCAGGAACGTTTATGGATATTGCGGAACTACTCGCCTATTCAGTCAAGAATAAGGCCTCTGACCTCCACTTGTCGTCCGGTCTGCCCCCCATGATACGGGTGGATGGCGACGTGCGGAGGCTGAACGTGCCGCCGCTCGAGAACAAACAGCTGGTCGAGCTGCTCTACAGCACCATGAACGACCACCAGCGCCGCGATTACGAGGCCGAGCTCGAGGTGGACTTCTCCTATGAAGTACCTGGAATGGCGCGGTTCCGAGTCAATTGTTTTCACAAGGATGGTGGCGTCGCGGCCGTGTTCCGGACGATTCCCATCACCATCCTGACACTGGATGACCTGGGTGCGCCGCCATCATTCAGAGACATCATCAACGTGCCCCGGGGCATGGTGCTGGTGACAGGCCCGACCGGTTCCGGCAAGTCCACCACCCTGGCGGCGATGATCGACCACCTGAACGGCTCCATGCCTGGCCATATTCTGACCATCGAGGACCCGATCGAGTTTGTCCACAAATCCCGCAAATGCCTGATCAACCAGCGTGAGGTCCATCGTGACACGCATGGCTTCAACCAGGCGCTGAGATCCGCCCTGCGAGAAGACCCGGACATTATCCTGGTCGGCGAATTGCGAGACATCGAGACGATCAGGCTGGCCTTGACCGCTGCGGAAACCGGCCACCTGGTCTTCGGCACCCTGCACACCAGTTCCGCGCCGAAAACCATTGACCGTATCATTGACGTGTTCCCTGCCGGGGAGAAGTCCATGGTGCGGTCGATGCTGTCGGAATCGCTTCGTGCCGTCATTGCGCAAACGCTGCTCAAGCGCGTCTCGGGCGGCCGCACAGCGGCGCATGAAATCATGATCGCAAACCCCGCGATCAGAAACCTGATCCGTGAGGACAAGGTGGCGCAGATGTATTCCGCCATCCAGACCGGTAACAACGCCGGTATGCACACGCTGGACCAGAACCTGGAAGAATTGGTCAAGCGCGGCATCGTCACCCGCCAGGAGGCGGCCAAGAAGGCGGTAGACAAGCGTTTGTTCCAGTAGGAGGCCCAACATCATGAGTGCAATCAAGGACTGGCTGACCCAATTGAACAATGAGAGGGGATCCGATCTTTTTATCACGGCGGGCGCTCCCCCCTGCATCAAGGTGCACGGCAAGATCAAGCCGGTCACGACGGAACCTTTGTTGCCGCAGGAGGCCGATGAGATCGTGCGCGGTATCATGACCGCCCGGCAGGAGCGCGAATTCGAAGAAACCTCCGAATGCCAGTTTGCCATCGCCCTGGAGAACGAGGCCCGGTTCAGGGTCAGCGCATTCGTTCAGCAAAGCAGCACCGGCATGGTCTGCCGTCGCATCGAAACGCGGATTCCCACCTTCGAAGAACTCGACCTGCCCGAGGTGCTGGCTGAACTTTCCATGCTCAAGCGCGGCATTGTCATGTTTGTGGGCGCGACCGGCAGCGGTAAATCGACTTCGCTGGCCGCGATGTTGGGTTATCGCAATAAACGCATGAGCGGGCATATCATCACCATCGAAGACCCAATTGAATACGTTCACTTCCACAACAAGAGCCTGATCACGCAGCGCGAGGTCGGCATGGATACCGAGTCTTTCGAGGTCGCGCTGCGCAACACGCTGCGTCAGGCCCCTGACGTGATCATGATCGGTGAGGTTCGTACCCGCGAAACGATGGAGCACGCGATTACCTTTGCCGAGACCGGTCACCTGGTGATGGCGACATTACACGCCAACAACGCCAACCAGGCCATGGATCGGATCCTCCACTTCTTCCCGGAGGACTCCAAGGACCAGGTGCTGCTGGACTTGTCCTTCAACCTCCAGGCCATGATCGCGCAGCAGTTGCTGCCTTCTGCGGATGGAACCCGTCGCTGGGCCGCGGTTGAAATCCTGATGACCACGCCCCTGGTCAAGGAAAAAATCCGCAAGGGCGAGATCAGCGAACTCAAGAACATCATGAAGGATTCCAATCACCATGGCATGGTCACCTTCGATCAGTGCCTGTTCCGGCTGTACAAGGAGGGCAAGATCACCTACGACGATGCCCTGCGCCACGCTGATTCCTCCAATGAGGTCCGCCTGGCTGTGAAGCTGTCCGAGGGTGGGGACGCGGACAGCCTGGCTGCCGGTCTGAAGGATGTCGAGCTGCTCGAGAGCTGAGCTGGCACGGTGGCCACCTGTCTGCGTGACGACAGGTGATACACTGCCTGACAGTGCGTTCGGCACTGCCTGAATCGTCGCGGCCTGTTAACACCAAGAGCACGGGATCATGCGAGTCCTGATCATCGAAGACAACCCCGATATCGCTGCCAATCTGGGCGACTACCTGGAAGACCGGGGTCATGTTGTCGATTTTGCCGGCGATGGGGTCACCGGCCTGCACCTGGCGGTGGTGGAAGACTTCGACGCGATCGTGCTCGACCTGGCGCTGCCCGGCATGGATGGCCTCGAAGTTTGTCGCAAGCTTCGGCATGAGGCCGGCAAAACGACACCTGTACTGATGCTGACAGCAAGGGATCGCCTCGAAGACAAGATTGCCGGCTTTGAACGCGGTGCGGACGATTACCTGGTCAAGCCGTTTGCCCTGCAGGAGGTGGAGGTCAGGCTGCTTGCGTTGACGCGCCGTGGCCGCCGCGCGGACAGCCGCGTGCTGAAGGTTGGCGATCTGCATTACGATCTGGACAGCCTCGAAGTCCATCGCGCCGGTGAGGGTATAGAGCTCAACCCGATCGGCTTGAAATTGCTGGCCTGCCTGATGGAGGCGTCCCCCAACGTCGTCACCCGGGCCGAGCTCGAGAAGGAGGTCTGGGGAGAAGAACTGCCCGACAGCGACAGTCTGCGGGTTCACATCCACTCACTCAGGGCCCTGATCGACAAGCCTTTTGGCAGCAAAATGATTCAAACCCGCCACGGAATCGGTTACCGCCTGGTCGAACCGGATGCTGTATCGCCACAGGCTTCGTAGCCGGATCATATTCTCCTTTCTGCTGCTCGGCACGCTCCTGAGCGCGCTGTTCGCTGTCAGCACCCTGTTTCTGCAGCAATACCTCGAAGATCAGTTGATCGGGGCCACGCTCAAACAGGAGTTGGATGATTACATCGCGCAGCTGCGGGAGGACCCCAGCGTGGTGGAACCTTTTTACACCCGCATCCAGGGCTACGTCACCCGGCCCGGGGACCCCAACAAAAGCGTACTGGCGCAGATTCGGGCGCTCGAGCCGGGCGTGCACGAGGTCGAGACGGGTGAAGGATTGTTCAAGGCGGCCGTGCGTAAAGATGAAGACCTGTGGGCTTTTCTGATTTATGACGTCAGCGAAAATCAGCGCCTGACCCGGCAGCTGGTTTGGGCATTGATCGGGGTAACGCTGGTGTTTTCCCTGCTGTCACTGGGCATCGGGATCTGGTCGTCGCAGCGGGTGATGCGACCGGTTTCTGACCTGGCCATGCGCCTGAAGTCCATCAGCGAGGAAACGCCGCACCCCCGTCTGGCCCAGCGTTTTGCCGATGATGAAGTGGGCCAGTTGGCGGCCGCGCTGGACAGCTATGCCGAGCGCCTGCACCACCTGGTGGAGCGTGATCGCGAGTTCAATGCGGATGTGAGCCATGAGCTGCGGACGCCGCTGGCTGTGATCACGGGCGCGACCGAACTGCTCCTGGCGCAGCCGGACTTGCCCGAAAAAAGCCGAGAGCGCGTTCTTAGAATCGCCCGCGCGGCGCGGCAGTCCACGGACATTACCACGGCGCTGCTGCACCTTGTGCGGGCAGAGCGTGGAACCACCGGGGACAGCCAGGCGCACAACGTCCGCGGGATTGCCGATGCCCTGGTCCAATTGCAGGAACCCCTCATCGGCAACAAGCCGTTGAACCTTCGTGTGATAGAAACCGACCGGGTGAGCGTGATCGCACCTGAGTCCGTCATTGCCGTGACGCTGGGCAATCTGCTGAGCAATGCGATCAAGTACACGCCTGAAGGGGAGGTGACCATCCGCATTGGAAATGGTGAGGTCCGTGTCGAAGACACCGGCCCGGGCATACCCGAAGCGGAACTGTCCCAGGTCTTTGACCGGCACTATCGAGGCACGGGCGCCGGCGGCAAGGGTGCCGGTCTCGGTCTCGCCATCGTCAAGCGCCTGTGCGAACTCTATGGTTGGACGATCGAATTCAGCAACCGCAAGCGCGGAGGTTTACGAGCCAGCTTGAAGTTTTTCGAACGCTGATAGTAGTATCGGCCGCAGGCAAAACCGGCAATCAATGACTCATGGCCCTGATCGACTGTCCCGGCTGCGGCAAGCGCGTTTCGGATGTGACCCGCATATGTCCGCATTGCGGACTTCACCGTGGTGAAGTCAGCGATGAACAGATGCATGAGTTCCAGCGCAGGCGGCTGAGAGACCGGGTCTACCATCTCAAGATGGCGAGCTACGCCATCATGACCTTGTTCCTGGCAGCGTTTGGCTGGTACTGGTGGGAGTCCGGGGATTTTCAGCAGGCGCCGTCAGCCGGGCCAATGGGGCTGATCGTGCTTGCCGCGATCGCCTACCTGGTGAATCGATTCCTGCTGTTTCGCGCGCGCCGGCAAATGCGGCGCTTGATGTCCTGAGGGCTATTTGAGCCGCTTGACCGCGACGGTTTTGCTGTATCCCTCGACTTTTAGTCGCCATCCGCCAAAAATAGTCTGATCGATCTCGGCCACCCTGCCTTCCTGCGCGGGAAGATAGAAACTGGTGCTCTCCGAGGTTTTCCAGACCATGCCGTTTTCCAGCTCGATGACGGTACCGTCCTCCGACCAGCCGCCGAACTCGCCGACGATGCCTGAGATGATGGCGCCTGAGGGGCCGCCGCCGGCTCCGGGGCGATCTTCAAAGCCGCGCAGGTCACCCATGGCGGCTGCTGTCATGGCCGCACCCGGCGCATAGCGCGCGTCTTCCAGGGTAGCCACGGAATGGCTTCTCAGCCACTGGTTGAGCGCCGCCAGTTCCTCCGGCGTGAGCTTGCTCAACCCTGTCTCACTGAATTCTTTGCCCGTCATGCGTTCCTCGACGGTGGAAAATCTTTCCTGCCCGAGGACCGGTGTGCTGGCGAACAGGATCAGGAGTGTGAACAAGCATCGTTTCATGGCAGTACCTTCATCAGCGAGCGCCGCATCTTAGCATGATAGGCACGGCCGCTCACGGACGCTTGCAGGCCTCAAACGTGCTCATGGGGGGATAGATATGGTCAGAGGTCCTGTTCGTAGCGGACGTAAGGGATGCGGCCATAGACGGATTCGAACGGATCGTTGAGGCCCGTGTCGCTGACGGGATCGTTATCCGCGCCGGAATTCAGGAGGTTGCTCGCGCCGATGCTGAGATTCGCGTTCCACGGTGTGCGCCAGGTGAAATGCACGTCGAATGTCGTCATGCTTTCCAGCCCGCCCCGGTTCATGAATTCGACCGGCGCGCGGTAGTAGCTTTCAACCCCACCGCTGAAGGCCCCTTTTTGCCAGTCGAAGCTTACCCGCGCCGAGTCCGCCGAGCCGTCGAGGTTCCACTCCTCTGCCCCGGACCCGATGCGATAGCCCTGCCGGATATCGGCATCCAGGATTCGGGTCAACTGCAGGCCGAGGCTGATGTCGCCCGCCCGATTGGTAGACACGCCCAGCTGGAATTCCAGGTCGACGCCGGTGATTTCGGAATCGGCGCCATTCAGCGCCTGCCCCGAAAACTGTTGCAGCCATGGGCTGGTGATCGCGCTCGGGAACTGCCCCGGCATGAGGCCGGAAGACGTCAAACGGGTGCCTGGCCCGCTGCCGTCGAGGCGGTCTTTGAAGAGACTGAAAGACGCCTTTGACTGGTCGGTCGGCGTGTACCCGGCACCCAGTGAAATCCGGGTGGCCGAGGGCGCCTCGCCCTGGTCAACAAAGAAACAATTCGATGCGGTGAAGGAATCCCGGGCAAGAATGCCGCCCTGGCAGTGAATGCTGCCCAGTGCCTGGTAGTTGTTGCCGGCGGTAGACTGGCTCGCGCTCAGCGAGAGCCCCAGGTTTTCACCGGCCAGCCACCCCAGTGTGCTGCCGACCCGGGTTTCGACATTGCCAAGCGCGTCCTGGCGCCGGGCCAGGGCAGTGCCAATCGCCAGGGGTTCGGACAAGCGCAATTGAAGCTTTTGCTGCTCGCTACCGGCCAGATCGAAGCTCAGACCCTTGCTGGCGCCCAGGTTGACCACGGGAAACGGCACTGCGCCGGCGGGCTGCAGAACGGAATGCTCGGGATCCAGAAGTTCAGCGGCGGTCCACGGTTCGCTGGCGAACAATGCCGGGCTGGACAGGCTCAACAGCATGCCGGCCGCCGTGGCAGCGGTCGCACTGAGCCTGATTTTAAGCCGTTTTTCGAACACGTAATCAACCTGGTTGACGAATGCTGAGCATATTTAGAACGCAAACGTCCAGAAAAGTTTAGATTTTCTGGCTAAAGCATAGCAAAAACCGGGCGCGATGGGCGCGCTTACACGAGCGCGTGGGTTGTTATAATCGCGCCTGGCTTACGAGATGGAGAAGTGCCAATGGTCCTGCTGCATACCCCCGTGTGTGAATTCGGGGAACTCGCGCATGATTTTAGCCTGCCCGATCCCGAGGGACGGTTCTGGAATCTGGACGAGGTGCGCGGTCCGGCAGGCTTGCTGGTGATGTTTATCTGCAACCACTGTCCCTACGTAAAAGCCATTCGTGAGAAACTTGCGCGCGATACTCGGGAGCTGAAAGCGCTGGGTATCGGTTCGGTCGGCATCATGTCCAATAACGTTGAAGATTATCCGGAAGATGCGCCGGATCAAATGCTGAGCGTGGCCCGTCGGTTCGGCTTTCCGTTTCCTTATTTGATTGATGAGTCACAACAGGTCGCCAGGGCATACGGGGCTGTGTGCACGCCGGACTTTTTTGGCTACAACGCGGATCTGGCGCTTCAGTACCGCGGCCGGCTGGATGCCGCGGGGGCAAAGCCGGACGCGTCGGACGAGCCGCGCGAGCTGTTCGAGGCCATGAGCCTTGTCGCCAGAACCGGCCAGGGGCCGGAGCACCAAACCCCCTCGATGGGCTGCTCGATCAAGTGGAAGAACGGATAACGCACAACGAAAAACACGTTGGCGCGTGTTGCGCTAGACTATGGCGCTGGTTGCGAGAGGAGAGTCGCTAATGAGCCTGGTATTTCTGGTGGGTGTTGATGGCAGCGATTGCGGTTCCAGGGCCCTGGAATATGCCGCCGAGCGGACAAGCCTGAAGGGCGCGAAGCTGCTGGTGGCGCATGTGATCGAGTGGTCGCAGTTCCGATTCAGCACGGTCGAGGAGAACGCGGAGCGTCACAAGCGACGGGAAGAAGAACTCCAGCGGGCCCATGAGGAAATCGTCGACCCCATCGTCCAGTCCATGCGTGAGCGCGGGATTGACGCGGAGGGGATCGTCAGGCACGGCCATGTTGCAAGGACACTGCACACGCTGGCGCAGGAGTTCAATGCGACCAATGTCGTGCTGGGTCGCATCGGTGGGTCCGGTATCAAGGCGCATTTGTTCGGCACAGTCGCCAGCACGCTGGTCCAGATTGCCGATGTGCCGGTCACGGTCGTTCCCTGAATACCCGGCGAACTACGGAGTTTGAAAATATGAAGAACATCATGCGGGGGGCGTTCGCCCTGTCCTGGCTGGCCACGGTTAACCCGGCCTGGGCGCAGAATGGTATCGACGAACAGATCAACAGCGCGATCAAGCCGGCAGCCGATGCCGTCGCAGGATTCATTTTCTCCTCATTCCCCGTTGGGGGCGTCGATATTCCGTTTGTGCTGGTGTGGCTGATCGTTGCCGCGTCCATATTCACGTTCTATTTCAAGTTCATCAACTTTCGCGCGTTCAAGCATGGCTTCCATCTGGTGCGGGGTGATTACAACGATCCAAACGCCGCGGGCGAGGTCACGCATTTCCAGGCTTTGGCTACGGCGCTGTCCGGGACAGTCGGCCTGGGCAACATCGCGGGGGTAGCGGTTGCCGTCTCGCTCGGGGGCCCGGGCGCCACGTTCTGGATGATACTGGCGGGGCTGCTGGGCATGTCGTCCAAATTCACCGAGTGCACGCTGGGTGTCAAATACCGGAATGAGTACCCCGACGGCACGGTTTCCGGCGGTCCCATGTACTACCTGGCCAAGGGCCTGGCCGAGCGCGGCCCCGGGTTTGCCAAGCTGGGCAAGGTGCTGGCCGTTCTGTTCGCCATTTTCTGTATTGGCGGGTCATTCGGCGGTGGAAACATGTTCCAGGCCAACCAGAGCTTCTCGCAACTGGTCAACGTGACCGGCGGGGAAGCGAGCTGGATGGCTGACAAGGGGTGGTTGTTCGGGCTGGTGGTGGCCGCCTGCGTGGGTTTGGTCATCATCGGGGGCATCAAGGGCATTGCCCGTGTCACCTCGAGAATCGTGCCATTCATGGCGGTGGTCTACGTCACCGCGGGGATGGTGATCATCCTGGCCAATATTACGGCGGTGCCGGCGGCGTTCGGTGCAATCATCAGTGGCGCCTTCAGCCCTGAGGGCGTCGCGGGCGGCGTCATCGGTGTCTTGTTCCAGGGCTTCAAGCGGGCCGCATTTTCAAACGAGGCGGGCATCGGTTCCGCAGCCATCGCCCACTCGGCGGTGCAGACCAATCGTCCCGTGACCGAGGGCATCGTTGCCCTATATGAACCGTTTGTGGACACCGTGGTGGTCTGCACCATCACGGCGCTGGTCATTATTATCACCGGCACCTGGGATCCGGGCGTTGATCCTGCCGCCGGCGTGCAGTTGACGTCTGATGCCTTTGAATCCGCCATCGGCTGGTTCCCCTGGGTGCTGACCATTGCCGTGGTGCTGTTCGCGTTCTCCACCATGATTTCCTGGTCGTACTACGGTCTGAAATGCTGGACATTCCTGTTTGGCGAATCCAGGGCTGCGGACTTCACGTACAAAATCCTGTTTCTGTTCTTCGTTATTGTCGGGTCTTCGATGCAGCTCGGTTCGGTCATCGATTTCTCCGACGCCATGATTTTCGCCATGGCGTTCCCGAACGTCCTGGGACTGTACTTCCTGTTGCCAGTGGTCAAGCGGGAACTGAACGAATACTGGGCGGATTACAAAGCGGGTCGTCTGCAGAGGACCCGCTAGGTATCCCCGTTCGGGCGAACGACGCTGGCCGGGCTTGCCCGGCCCAGGCCCGATCAGGGAAAATTGATGCTCTTTCATTGGCGTGATCGCATCGTAAAAGTGCGAGGTCGCCGCTGTTCATTGCAACCTTCGTAGGGGGACCTGATGCCCACGCGACGCGAACTGTCCAACGCGCTACGTGCTCTTTCCATGGATGCCGTTCAACAGGCGAATTCCGGCCATCCCGGCATGCCCATGGGCATGGCGGATATTGCTGAGGTCCTTTGGAATGACTTCCTGAAACACAACCCGGCCAATCCCGACTGGTGGGATCGCGACCGATTCGTGCTGTCCAACGGCCATGGCTCGATGTTGCTGTACTCCCTGCTTCATCTGTCCGGTTACGAATTGCCCATGTCGGAAATTCGGAACTTCCGTCAACTTCACTCCATGACGCCTGGGCATCCCGAGCGGGGCGAGGCGCCCGGGGTAGAGACGACCACCGGGCCGCTTGGGCAGGGCATCGCCAAC
>WTJD01000222.1 GCA_011524975.1 Lysobacterales bacterium | reverse complement strand
TTTAGAGCATCCCGAGGAGACGGGCCGTCGGGCGGGCGAACGTACCATTCGGCGCCTGGACGCCCGAAAAGTAGAAACCTGCCAGGCCCCGGTCTTGTTTGACGCACCCGTGGCGCGCGGTCTGATCGGGCATCTCGTCAGCGCAATCAGCGGCGGATCGTTGTATCGAAACGCCTCCTTTCTGACCGACTCGGCCGGCCGGGCGCTTTTTCCTGACTGGCTGGACATCGCCGAATTGCCTTTTCTGCCCCGCGCCCCCGGCAGTACGGCCTTTGACGCGGAGGGGGTGGCCACCCGTGAGCGCCTGCTTGTCGACAGCGGCGTACTGACGGGTTACGTACTTTCCAGCTACTCCGCACGACGTCTGGGGCTCGAAACCACCGGCAACGCCGGAGGCGTACACAATTTGCGGCTGACGGGAATGGCCTTGCCCACGCGCGAACTCCTGCGTCAGGTTGGCAATGGCCTGCTGGTCACCGAGGTGATGGGGCAGGGCGTCAGCATTGTGACAGGCGACTACTCCCGGGGCGCGTCCGGGTTCTGGATCGAGAATGGAGAGATCGCCTACCCGGTCGAGGAGATCACGATCGCAGGCAACCTGCGTGACATGTTCTCAGCGATACAGGCCATCGGCGAAGATGTCGATGACCGTGGGAACATCGAAACCGGCTCGCTGCTGGTTGGGTCCATGACCATTGCCGGGTCGTGAATGCCCGCAAAGGGTTGCATCTTTCTGGCGCCATCGACAAATACGAGTTGTGCTGCGGGCAGCCGCTCATCGCGTCCTTTCCCGTGCGCCGGGTGCGCGTCGCCAACAGCTCCTGATGGGCTTGAATGTGGCGGCTGTGATTTCTAGGGACGGACGCTGACGGCGGTACGGACTGAATTGGCGATGAAGCACTGCTCGTGCGCCTGGTGGTGCAGGTGTTCCAAAGATTCGGCAGGGAGCTCGCCGTTTTCAAAGGTGATTTTTGGCGATAATTCAACATGCGTAATCGCCAGCCGTCCCGCGGGGTTTTTTTCCAGGTAACCCACGGCGGAGTCGCGGTAGGCATCAACCACCAGGCCCTTGCGGGCGCAAATGGCCAGGAATGTCAGCATGTGGCAGGAGGCGACCGCGGCCACAAAAGCCTCTTCAGGATCAACGCAATCGGGTGATCCCAGGTAGCTTGTCGCGGCGGATGCCTGAACCTCGATCCCGCTCTCGAACGACCAGCGATGTTCACGATTGTATTCGGGGTAGGTAAATGCTTCGGAGGTTCTTTGCCAATCGATATTTGCTTTGTGTTCTGACATGGTTTGGCCTCAGTCGAGTTTGCGAAAGCGGCTCGACATGCGTTTCACCGACAGTCGACCGAATCCCGGCAAAAACCGGTTCAGCCCCACCAGTACGCGGTAGGACCATCCGGGTATGGCCGTCACACGGGGCCTGGCCGCCATGACGGACTCGATCCCGTAACGAACCACGTCCTCGGCCTGCAGCCACATGAAGCCGGGCAATTGGTTGACCATTTCTCGCGTGCCGGTGACATCGTGAAACTCGCTGTAGGTAAAACCAGGGCACAGGGCAGATACTTTGACCCCGGTTCGCTGGTTTTCCAGCGCCAATGACTCGCTGAACTTGACCAGAAAGGATTTGCTCGCGGCATACAGGGTATGTCCCTCTGAACTCGGCACAAGCCCTGCCACGGAGGAGATGTTGATGATGAATCCCCGACCCCGCTGCTGCATCGAGGGCAGCAGTCGGTAGGTCAGTTCGCACACCGCGGTCATCATGACCTGAATGAAGTCTGCGTGTTCATTCCAGCCGGGGTCGGTGAACCGGCCGGGCAGACCATACCCGGCATTGTTGACCAGAAACTCGACATCCACATCCGCTTTTTTTAATTGCCGAACGATCTCGCGGCTTGCGTCAGCGTCTGCAAGGTCAGCCGGAATCACCAGGCTGGCGGTCCCGTGCTGCTCGCGCAACTCGGAGGCAAGTGCATGTAAGCGATCAGCCCTTCGCGCCACCAGCACCAGATGGTATCCGCGTTGCGCAAGTTGGCGGCAGAACTCCTGGCCAATGCCTGCCGAGGCGCCGGTGACCAGCGCCCAGGGAGATGTGTCGGTGGAATGGGTGTGTTCCTCTGGCATGACGAAGAATCCGTCCGTGTGAATGTGTCGCCATGATACTTGACCGCGGCTGCCGGAACATATGCCTTTGGGCCTGTTTCCGGTGTCACTGAAAAGGCGGTGATGGTCTTGCGGGGCGGGGGTCTGACCGGTATCCTGTCGCGCGCTCAGAAAGCGCAAAAGTGGTGGAGGACATTATGCGGCGGATCATGGTTGCCGGAAACTGGAAAATGCACGGTTCACTCGAGATGGTCGAGACCTTGCTTGGCGGCGTTATCAACGGTTCGGGGCCTGATTCAGGCGCAGACGTGGTGGTGTTCCCACCATTTCCCTATCTTCAACTCGTGCAGTCAATGGCTTCGGGAACGCACCTGGGCTGGGGTGGGCAGACACTGAATCCGGAGCCCAAAGGCGCTCATACCGGCGAAGTATCCGGCTCCATGTTGAAAGATTTCGGTTGCACCTATGTCCTGGTCGGACACTCTGAGCGGCGCGCCATCTATGGGGAAAGCAATGAGGATGTGGCCAGCCGGTTCGAAGCGGCTCAGTCTGCTGGCCTGGTGCCGGTATTGTGCGTTGGTGAGACCATCGAGCAGCGTGAAACGGGCCTCACCGAAGAGGTTGTGGCGGGGCAGATCGACGCGATTCTCGCTCGCTCTGGCGTGTCCGCGTTCGAGCAGGCCATTGTTGCTTACGAGCCTGTTTGGGCGATCGGAACGGGCCATACTGCGAGCCCAGAGCAGGCCCAGGCAGTTCATGCATTTATTCGTAACAAATTTGCCGCCCTGGATGATACAATTGCCGGTCGTTTACGCATTCTTTACGGTGGCAGCGTGAAAGGCTCCAACGCCACCGAATTATTTGCCCAGGCCGACATCGACGGAGGTCTGGTGGGAGGCGCTTCACTGACCGTGGAGGATTTCCTGGCCATTTGCCGTTGTGCCGACTGATTTGAGAGTTATTACACATGCAGGTTCTTAACATTTTTCATGTGCTGATTGCGATCGCCATGGTCGCATTCATCCTGGTTCAACGCGGCCCGGGAGCGACGGCAGGCGCGGCTTTTGGCAGCGGTGCGTCCGGGACGGTGTTTGGTTCGCGTGGCGCAGGTTCTTTTCTGTCGCGCACGACCTGGATTCTGGCGACGCTGTTCTGCCTGATCAGCCTGACCATGGCGGTTGTGGTTTCCCGGGGGGTGGCAACGCCGGAGGCCGACCTGGGCGTTGTGGCCACGCCGGTCGAGGTCGATCAACCGTCTGCTGATCTGGTAACCGACACCCCGATTTTGGATGACACAGGTCAAGGTTCGGATCTTCCGGTTCTGGATACTGCGGATGACGCGCCATCCTCCGGTGATCTGCCTACCCTGGACCAGGAAGCGCCTGAGCCGATTGAGCCTGAACCCGAGCCTGACGACGGAAGTTGATCCCGTCCGGTTGCCGGGCAGGAGTCGAATGAGCCCAAGTGGTGGAATTGGTAGACACGCTATCTTGAGGGGGTAGTGGCGAAAGCCGTGCCGGTTCGAGTCCGGCCTTGGGCACCATGTAACAGGCGGTCTCTGCCGCCTTTGAAGCCAACTGGAGAGAACGCAGCATGCTTGCGGAATATCTGCCGATCCTCGTTTTTCTTGCCATCTCCGCCGGCATGGGCATCGCGCTGGTGTTGATTGGCGGCATTCTCGGGCCAAGGCGCCCTGATTCAGAGAAGCTGTCTCCGTACGAGTGCGGGTTTGAAGCGTTCGAGGACAGCCGGATGAAATTCGATGTGCGCTTCTACCTGGTGGCCATCCTGTTCATCATTTTCGATCTCGAAATTGCGTTCTTCGTGCCATGGGCGGTCGCCCTGGACAGCCTGGGAATGGTGGGTTTTATCGCCATGAGCATCTTCGTGTTGCTGCTGGTCGTTGGCTTCTACGTCGAGTGGAAGCGGGGAGCGCTGGAATGGGAGTAGTAGAACTCAACCAGGTCGATGACATTCTGCGGCCCAATGCCGATGAAAACCCGCTGATCGAACGGGGCGTTGTTACAACCACCGTCGATTCGCTGATCAACTGGGCGCGGACCGGCTCGTTGTGGCCGGTGACCTTCGGCCTGGCGTGCTGCGCGGTCGAGATGATGCATGCGGGCGCGTCCCGATATGACCTTGACCGGTTTGGCGTCATTTACCGGCCGAGCCCCAGGCAGTCGGACGTGATGATCGTCGCCGGGACGCTGTGCAACAAGATGGCGCCGGCATTACGGAAGGTTTACGACCAGATGGCGGAGCCCAAGTGGGTCATCTCAATGGGTTCATGCGCAAATGCCGGCGGCTACTACCATTACTCCTACGCGGTGACGCGCGGCTGTGACCGCGTCGTGCCCGTGGATATCTACGTGCCGGGTTGCCCTCCGACGGCGGAGGCCCTGATCTACGGCATTCTGCAGCTGCAGAAGAAAATTCGCCGCACCAATACGATTGCCAGGTAGGGTTATGCCGATGGGAACACCAGCGCTAGCCGCCGCGTTGAAGGCCCGACTGGGCGAGGACATCAAACTCAGCAGCCCTCCTGGACAGCTGCTCACGCTCGAAGTCGCGCCCGCGCACTGGGTTGAAACGGCCCGAATCCTGCGTGACGACAGCTCGCTCGCTTTTGAACAGATGACCGACTTATGTGGTCTGGACTACCTGGGATACGGGCGTGATGAGTGGGAGACCGACGACGCGACCCGTGAAGGGTTCAGTCGCGGCATTGATTCGCTGGGTCCGGGCAGGTTTCGGTGGCGGGAATTGCCGGAATCCGAATCTGCCGAACAGCGGTTTGCAGTGGTTGTTCACCTGTTATCGTTCCGCCATAACTGGCGATTGCGGCTCAGGGTTTTTGCTGAAGACGAGGGTTTCCCCATGGTTCCCTCGCTGGTCGAGATCTGGAATTCCGCCAACTGGTATGAGCGCGAGGCTTTCGATTTGCTGGGTATCGTGTTCGAGGGCCACCCCGACCTGCGCCGGATTCTGACGGATTACGGATTCACCGGGCACCCGTTTCGCAAGGATTTTCCCCTGATTGGAAACGTCACCGTCAGGTATGACGAGGAGAAGCGACGGGTGGTCTACGAACCGGTGGAGATCGAACCGCGCGTTCTGGTGCCGCGCGTCATCCGTGATGATTCGCGTTATAAGGCTGATGACATCGATCAGGCGGCGGAAGAGGCCGCCGACCGCGATGCGGCAAGTACGGAATAGGCACTAGCCATGGCTGATATCAACAGTTACACCATCAACTTTGGTCCTCAGCACCCGGCCGCTCATGGCGTTCTGAGGCTGGTGCTTGAGATGGACGGCGAAACGGTTGTTCGGGCCGACCCTCACGTGGGTCTGCTGCATCGGGCGACCGAAAAGCTGGCGGAGAGCAAGCCGTTTAACCAGACCATTGGTTACATGGACCGGCTCGATTACATGTCGATGATGTGTAATGAGCACGCATATGTGCGGGCGATCGAGAACCTGCTCGGTATTGAGCCTCCGCTTCGCGCGCAGTACATACGCACCATGTTCGACGAGGTCACGCGCCTGGCCAACCACTTGCTGTGGATTGGGGCCTGCGGCCTCGATTTGGGCGCCATGACGCTCTTCCTGTACGCGTTTCGCGAACGGGAGTCCATTTTTGATGTGTGGGAAGCCACGACCGGCGCCCGCATGCACGCCAGTTACTACAGGCCGGGTGGTGTATACCGGGACCTGCCCGAGCGCATGCCGGTGCACAAGGAGTCTCCCTGGACCAAGGGCAAAGATCTGAAGCGCAAAAACGAGTGGCGCGAGGGTTCGGTGCTGGATTTCATCGAAGCCTTCATCAAGGATTTCCCCTCGAAGGTTGACGATTACGAGACCCTGCTGACCAACAACCGCATCTGGAAACAGCGCAATGTGGGTATCGGCGTGGTTTCGCCCGAGCGGGCGCTGCAGTTGGGCTTCAGTGGCCCCATGTTGCGCGGTTCGGGTGTCGAGTGGGATCTGCGCAAGAAGAATCCCTATGCCATGTACCCCGAAATGGATTTCGATATTCCCGTGGGTGTCAATGGCGACTGTTACGACCGCTACCTGGTTCGGGTGGAGGAGATGCGGCAGTCCGCCAGGATCATCCAGCAGTGCGTGGACTGGCTGAAGGCCAACCCCGGACACGTCATGTCCAAGAATTTCAAGGTCATCCCTCCCACGCGCGAGGAAATGAAGGATGACATGGAAGCCTTGATTCATCACTTCAAGCTGTTCACAGAAGGCTACTGCGTGCCGGAGGGTGAGACCTACGCCGCAGTCGAGGCGCCGAAGGGCGAGTTCGGCTGCTACCTCGTTTCCGACGGCGCGAACAAGCCTTTCCGCGCGCATTTCCGTGCTCCGGGATTTGCGCATCTCTCATCGATGGATGAAATGGCGAAAGGTCACATGCTGGCTGACGTGGTCGCCATTATCAGCACCATGGACATCGTATTCGGGGAGGTCGACCGGTGACGGACACGGCTGTACTGCTGAGCGAGGAGACGCTCAAATCCATTGATCACTGGGTGGCCAAGTTTCCGCCCGAGCAGAAACGTTCAGCACTGATCCAGTCGCTGATGGCGGCGCAGGAACAGAACGGCGGCTGGCTGAATCGCGAACTCATAGAGGCGGTTGCCGAGTACCTCGGTCTGCCACCGGTATGGGCATTCGAAGTCGCCAGTTTCTACTCCATGTTCCACCAGGATCCCGTGGGGCGGAACAAGGTCAATATTTGCACCAACATTTCCTGCTGGCTAAATGGCGCGGAGGACATTGTTCAGCATGTCGAGGAAAAATTGGGCGTCAAACTGGGTGAAACGACGGACGATGGCCGAATCACGCTCGTGGTTGAAGAAGAGTGTCTTGCGGCCTGTTGCGGCGCGCCGATGATGGTCGTGAATGGGCACTACCATGAGAACCTCGACACCGCCGCTGTCGATCGAATCCTGGATGGCCTGGAGTGAGTCATGGCAGATCATAACGTCGTATTCACAACGCTCGACAAGGACCAGCCGTGGTCGCTGGATAACTATGTGTCCATTGATGGTTACCAGGCCTGGCGCAGAATACTGGAAGAAAGAACTCCACCCGAGCAGATCATTGAAGAGCTCAAAACATCGGCCCTGAGAGGCCGGGGTGGCGCCGGTTTTCCCTGCGGTCTGAAGTGGAGCTTCATGCCGCGATCGGCGCCGGTGCAAAAGTACATTTTGTGCAATTCCGACGAATCGGAACCCGGCACCTGCAAGGACCGCGACATACTTCGGTTCAATCCGCATGCGGTGATCGAGGGAATGGCCATCGCGGGGTACGCCATGGGCGCCACCGTGGGCTATAACTATTTGCGCGGCGAATTTCATCATGAGCCTTTCGAACGGTTCGAGCACGCGCTCCATGAGGCGCGTGAGGCGGGCCTGCTGGGTGAGAACATCCTGGGTTCGGGTATCGACATGCAGGTTCATGCCGTACTGGGTGCGGGCGCGTACATCTGCGGTGAGGAAACCGCATTGATGGAGTCGCTGGAGGGCAAAAAGGGCCAGCCGCGTTACAAGCCGCCGTTCCCCGCCAACTTCGGGCTGTACGGTAAACCCAGCACCATCAACAACACGGAAACCCTGGCCTCGGTCCCGGCCATCATGCGCAAGGGCGGTGAGTGGTTCCTCGATTTGGGCAAGCCCAATAACGGCGGCCCCAAGGTGTTCTCCGTTTCGGGGCACGTGGGCAAGCCCGGTAACTTTGAAATCCCTTTGGGCACGCCATTCAGTGAATTGCTGGAGATGGCGGGTGGCGTGAGAAACGGTAACGCGCTGAAGGCCGTCATTCCGGGCGGCTCTTCGATGCCCGTTTTACCCGGTGACGTCATGATGGGCCTGACCATGGACTTCGACGCGCTGAGCAAGGCCGGCTCCGGACTCGGTTCCGGCGCCGTCATCGTGATGGATGAAACGACTTGCATGGTGCGTGCCTGCACACGCATCGCGCGGTTTTATCACATGGAGTCGTGCGGCCAGTGTACGCCCTGCCGCGAGGGCACGGGGTGGATGCACCGCGTGTTGCAGCGCATCGTCGATGGCCAGGGCAGGATGGAAGATCTCGAATTGCTCAAATCTGCCGCAGGCCAGATAGAAGGCCACACGATCTGCGCCTTCGGCGAGGCAGCCGCCTGGCCTGTTCAGGGCATGCTGCGGCATTTCTGGCATGAGTTTGAGTACTACGTCCAGCACGGTCGGTCCATCGTGGACGCGCCGGCGGAGGAGTTCAGCGGGGGTCAGGCAGCATGAACGCGCAGGTGGACCAGGCCGTGGAAACGGTCAGCATTGAAGTCGATGGGATCGCGATGGAGGTACCCAAAGACTCCATGATCATAGAGGCCACGGACAAGGCCGGCATTGAAATACCCCGATTCTGTTACCACGAAAAACTGAGTATCGCGGCCAATTGCCGTATGTGCCTGGTGGACGTGGAAAAAGCACCCAAGCCCTTGCCTGCCTGCGCTACACCGGTGATGGACGGCATGAAGGTGTTTACCAAGTCTCGCCGCGCCATCGATGCGCAGCACGGCGTGATGGAGTTCCTGCTGATCAATCATCCGCTCGACTGCCCGATCTGTGACCAGGGCGGTGAGTGCGAGCTGCAGGATCAGGCCATGGGCTATGGCCGCTCGGTATCCCGGTTTACCGAACGCAAGCGCGTGGTCAAGGACAAGAACGTAGGCCCGCTGGTGCAAACTGACATGACACGTTGCATCCACTGTACGCGCTGTGTCCGTTTCCTGGAGGAGATTGCCGGTACCAGCGAGATGGGTGGCACCGGGCGCGGTGACCGCACGGAAATTGGAACCTGCATCGAGAAAAGCATCGATTCCGAATTGTCAGGTAATGTGATCGACCTTTGCCCGGTCGGCGCATTGACCAACAAACCATTCCGGTTTTCCGCTCGGGCGTGGGAACTGATGGCGCGGCCCTCGCAGGCGGCGCACGACGCGGTGTGCTCCAATCTCTACTACCACAGCCGGCAGGGTCGGATTCTCCGCTCTGTGCCGCGCAACAACGAAAACAGGAACGAGACCTGGATCTCAGACCGTGATCGCTACAGCCATTTCGGGCTCTATGCCGAGGATCGGGCGCTGGAACCCAGCGTCAAGATCGACGGGCAATGGCGCCCCGCCTCGTGGGATGAGGCCATGGCCATGGCCGCGGAAGCATTGCGGGAGGCCGGGGCCTCTTTGAATGTGTTGATGAGCAGCTCTTCGACAACGGAAGAGTACTTTCTGGGCCAACGCCTGACCCGCGCGCTGGGTAGCGGCAATATCGACCACCGCCTGCGGGAGCAGGATTTTTCAGATGACGCTGCGCGGCCGACTGCTCCGAGCTTCCAGATGCCGTTGGCCCGCATCCAGGATGCAGACCGTGTTCTGCTGCTCGGCAGCAACGTGCGCCATGAGGCCCCTATTCTGGGCCATCGCGTGCGCAAGGCCTGGCGAAACGGCGCCGGGATCATGGCCATCAATCCGGTGGACTGGGATTTCCATTTCGATCTCGCGCACACCTCGGTGGTGGCTCCGCAGACCATGGTCGCTGAGACAGCAGCACTGGCTATGGCGGTCGCGGCGCAAAAATCCGTCGAGGCGCCGCCATTCATCGCGCAATGCGCAGGGTCGCCCGCCGAACGCCATACGGTGATGGCCCAAGCGCTTGCCGAGGCGGAGAATGCCGTTGTGATCTTCGGCCAGTTCTCTCACAGTCATCCGCAGGCCGGCAGCCTGCGGCAAATCGCCGCGTGGATTGCAGACATGACCGGTAGCGCCTTCAACGCACTGCCGCACGGCGGCAACCCGGTCGGTGGGTGGCTGGCTGGCGCCGTTCCGCACCGGGGGCCGGGCGGAAATGCCGTGACCGGCGGGAAAACGGCCGCTGAAATGTCGGCCGACGGCGCGGGCGCTTATCTGCTCTGGGACTTTGACCCGGCCTTTGATATGGCCAACCCGGCTGAATCCTGCGCGAGTATGACCTCAGCGGGCAAGGTGGTGGCTGTCAGCAGCTACGCAAGCGATCGCCTCAAGCAGGTCGCGGACGTGATTTTACCCCTGGCGCCGCTGCCGGAGTCGGAGGGAACCCTGCATAACATTGACGGAACAGCGATGGCCCTGGAGCCTGCCGGCAAGCCCGGTGGCGTGTGCAGGCCGGGTTGGAAAATACTGCGTCGCCTGGGTGCCGAGCTGAACCTGGATGGGTTTGGGCAGGCTTCGCTGGAAGACATCCGGGCCGAGATGCATGAGGCTTTGCAGGGCGAGGCGGATGTTGCCGAATGGACGGGCACCGCGCAGACGCTGGACACGCCACTGTGCCGCGTCGGTGAGATACCGATGTTTTCGGTGGATGCCATGTGCCGCCGTGCCGAGGCTCTGCAGGACACCGTGCACGCGGACATCGCGTTTGCGGGGCTCAACCCGGAGGACTGCGCGTCGATCGGCCTGCAGGATGGTCTGCCAGCGGTCTTTTCCCAGGGTGACGCAAAAGTCGAACTGCCCGTGCGCGTGATGAGCCGCGTTCCCAGGGGCGCGGTCTGGCTGGCAGGGGCGACCCCCGCCGGTGCCGAGCTGGGCGCCATTGTGGGCCCGGTGAGCGTGGAGAAAGCATGATGCTGGACATGATTCCTGACGTGATCCTCGACCTGGCCTGGATCGTCATCAAGATCGTGGCGATCATTCTTCCGATGACCGTCGCGGTGGCCTACTTCACCTACGCCGAGCGGCGGGTGATCGGCTTTATGCAGGTTCGGATGGGCCCCAATCGTGTGGGCATCCTGGGCTTTAAGCTGTGGGGCCTGGCGCAGCCGTTCGCGGACGTGTTCAAGCTCTTGATGAAAGAGATCATCCTGCCGGATAACTCGAACAAATTCCTGTTTCTGCTGGCTCCGATGCTGGCCATTGCGCCGGCATTTGCTGCCTGGGCCGTGATACCTTTCAACGATTTCCTGGTACTGGCCGACATCAATGCAGGGCTGCTCTACATACTGGCCATGACCTCGCTGGGTGTCTACGGCGTCATCATTGCGGGCTGGGCGTCCAATTCGAAATACGCTTTCCTTGGCGCCATGCGTTCCGCGGCCCAGATCGTTTCCTACGAGATCGCCATGGGGTTCGCGCTGATCGGTGTGCTGGTCCTGTCAGGGACGCTGAATCTGTCCGGCATTGTTCAGGCGCAAAGTGGCGGAATTTTTGACTGGTTCTGGCTGCCGCTGTTGCCGTTGTTCGTGATTTATTTCGTATCCGGGGTGGCTGAGACCAACCGCGCGCCGTTTGACGTCGCTGAAGGTGAGTCGGAGATCGTGGCCGGATTCCACGTGGAATATTCAGGTGCGGCATTTGCCGTATTTTTCCTGGCTGAATACGCCAACATGATTCTGATTTCGGTGCTGACAGCGCTGTTGTTCCTGGGTGGCTGGTTGTCGCCGTTTCAGGGTGTGCCCGTGCTGGGTGACACATTCCTTGGCAGTGGCAGTATCTTCTGGCTGTTTGCCAAGTCGTCCATATTCATGTTCCTGTTTTTGTGGCTCCGCGCCACGTTCCCCCGCTATCGCTACGATCAGATCATGCGTCTTGGATGGAAGGTGTTCTTGCCGATCACCATCGTCTGGGTCATGGTCGCTGCGCTGATGGCGGTGTTGGGTATCGTGGTCAAGGGGGGGTGATTGAATGAACACCGTCGTACGTTATCTCAAGAGCCTGTTGCTGCTGGAACTGTTCCAGGGTCTCGGCGTGACCATGCGGCATTTTTTCAAGCCGAAGTTCACCATCCGGTATCCAGAGGAAAAAACACCAAAGTCAAACCGCTTCCGCGGGTTGCATGCGCTGCGCCGTTATCCCAACGGCGAGGAGCGCTGTATCGCATGCAAGCTCTGTGAGGCGGTATGCCCGGCATTGGCGATTACCATTGACTCCACCCAGCGAGACGATGGTTCCCGTCGTACCACCCGCTACGACATCGATTTGTTCAAGTGCATTTACTGCGGCTACTGCGAAGAGTCCTGTCCGGTGGACTCCATCGTTCTGACCGACCTCCTGGAATTTCACATGGAAGAGCGCGTGGAACGGGTGGTAAGCAAGCAGCAGTTATTGGCGATTGGTGACCGATATGAGTCACAGATTGCCGCCAACCGAGAACGGGATGCGGCCTACCGATGAACGAATTACCTCTCCAGGAAATGGTTTTTTACCTGTTTTCCTTCGTCATGCTGGCGTCGGCGATCATGGTGGTGACTGTCAGAAACCCCGTTTATGCGGCGCTGTTTCTCATTTTGACTTTTTTTACCGCGGCCGCCGTATGGATGCTGCTGGAAGCTGAGTTTCTCGCCATCGTGCTGGTAGTCGTCTACGTCGGCGCGGTGATGGTGCTGTTCCTCTTCGTGGTGATGATGCTGGATATCAACATCGCGCCACTGAAAGAAGGCTTCATTCGATACCTGCCGGTCGGCCTGCTGGTGGCTTTTGTCATGGCCGCGGAGATGGTGATGGTGCTGTGGGGCAAAGACCGCGCGGTTGAAGGCATGTTTCCCACGCCGGCGCCCGCCGAGCCAGGCTACAGCAACACCGAGGCGGTGGGTGAGTGGCTATATACCCAGTACCTGCTGCCCTTCGAGATGGCCGGCGTGATCCTGCTGGTGGCGATGGTTGCGGCCATCATGCTGACGCTGCGCAAGCGTCCGGGCGTGAAGGCGCAAAACCCCTCCAACCAGGTGAAAGTGCGTCGTGAGGAGCGTATCAAGCTGATCAGCATGCCCTCCGAGACATCCAACGATCAAAGGGGGGGGTGAGCATGCTGACCATTACCCATTTCCTGACGCTGGGCGCGATCCTGTTTTGCCTCAGTGTCGCTGGTATTTTTCTGAATCGTAAAAACGTGATCATCCTGCTGATGTGCATCGAGCTGATGCTGCTGGCGGTGAACATGAACTTCGTGACATTTTCCCGTTTCCTCGACAACCTCGACGGACAGGTCTTCGTGTTTTTCATCCTGACCGTGGCGGCCGCTGAAGCAGCTATTGGCCTGGCCATTCTGGTTGTGCTGTTCCGAAACCGGGAAACGATCAATGTCGCTGAACTGGACGATCTTAAAGGCTGATCCGGAATGTCTCTGAAAACGACGCTGTTACTGATCCCCCTGCTACCGCTGATCGGGTCATTGATATCCGGCCTGGCCCGCAATCAGGTCGGCAGGGCGGGGGCCCACTGGATTACCATTCTTGCCGTGGCCGGCTCCTGCCTGCTTTCGGTGAGCGTGTTGCAGATGCAGCTGGCTGGTGAAATCGGCGTGGAGAACATATCCATCTACGCCTGGATGGTATCGGACGGCATTCGTTTCGAAGTGGGCTTTCTGATCGATCATCTGACCACGCTGATGATGACCGTGGTGACCTTTGTCTCGCTGATGGTGCATATCTACACCATCGGATACATGCACGACGACCCGGGATATCAAAGGTTTTTCAGCTATATCAACCTGTTCACCTTCGCCATGCTGATGCTGGTGATGTCGAATAACTTCCTGCAGTTGTTCTTCGGCTGGGAGGCGGTCGGGCTGGTGTCCTACCTGCTGATCGGGTTCTGGTTCAAACGTGAGTCAGCCATTCGAGCCAACATGAAAGCGTTCCTGGTCAACCGCGTGGGCGACTTCGGATTCCTGCTGGGCATTGCGGCTGTCCTGATGACTTTTGGGTCGCTGGACTACGCCACGGTATTTGCGGCAACGCCGACGATGGCGGGTGAGACCATTTCCGTGATGGGTGGCAGTGAGTGGAACATGCTCACCTTCATCTGCATCTGCCTGTTCATCGGCGCCATGGGCAAGTCAGCCCAGGCACCGCTGCACGTCTGGCTGCCCGACTCCATGGAAGGCCCAACGCCTATTTCCGCCCTGATTCATGCTGCGACCATGGTGACTGCCGGTATCTTCATGGTGGCTCGCATGTCGCCGCTGTTCGAGATGAGTGATGCGGCCCTGAGTTTCGTGATGTTGATCGGCGCGTTTACGGCGTTCGCCATGGGCCTGATCGGCATCGTCCAAAACGACATCAAGCGCGTGGTGGCCTACTCGACCCTGTCCCAGTTGGGATACATGACCGTGGCGCTGGGCGTGTCTGCCTATTCGGCGGCCATTTTCCACCTGATGACCCATGCGTTTTTCAAGGCGTTGCTGTTTCTGGGCGCCGGCAGCGTCATCATTGCCTTGCATCACCAGCAGGACATGCGCTACATGGGCGCGCTGCGCAAGCACATGCCCATCACCTGGATCACGGCCTGGATCGGGACCCTGGCGCTGGTTGGTTTCCCGTTTTTCGCCGGTTTCTATTCCAAGGACATGATCATCGAGGCGGTACATCTTTCACAGCGCTGGGGCAGTGGCGTCGCCTACATCGCCGTGGTCGCGGGTGTATTGATTACATCGCTCTACAGCTTCCGCCTGCTGTACATGACTTTCCACGGCAAGGCGCGCTGGGAGGTGGTCGAATCCGATGAGCATCACCTGCCGGATGGACAGTTGTCGCACGCGCCCAAGGAATCACCGCTGGTCGTTACCGTGCCGCTGATTCTGCTGGCCATTCCGTCGGTGCTGATTGGCTGGTACACGGTTGAGCCGGTCCTGTTTGGCGGGTGGCTGGATGATTCCATCTACGTGGCGGAACGCAATGACGTGCTGGCTGAGCTGAGCCAGCACTTCCATGGGGCAACCGCGCTGGGCCTGCACGCCGTGCAGACGATCCCGTTCTGGCTGATGGTCGCGGGTTTTGCCATCGCGACTTTTGTCTACCTGTTCCGGCCCCGCGTGGCGGAACTGTTCAGCCAGCGGTTGCCGTTCCTGTACCGCCTGCTGGATCACAAGTACTACTTCGACGAGTTCTACCAGAAGACCTTCGCTCAGGGCGGACTGCGTGTCGGGCAGGGTCTGTGGAAGCGGGCGGACGCGGGTTTCATCGATGGCTTTCTGGTCAACGGTTCGGCTCGCGCGGTGAATTGGGTGGCGGCCCGGGTCAGGCGGTGGCAAACCGGCTATCTGTATGACTACGCGTTTGCCATGATCATCGGCTTGATAGCCATACTTGCGGCCTGGGTGGTGTTGTACTGATGGACGGTTCGGGCATGCCTTTACTGAGTCTTTTGATCTGGCTGCCGATCATCGGTGGCGTCGCCGTGCTGCTTGCCGGTGATCAGCGAGCGGGGCTCGCGCGTTGGTTGTCCCTGGCGGTCAGCCTGGCGACCTTGTTCATGAGCTTTTCCCTGTTCACCGGCTTCGATCGCTCCACGTCTGCCATGCAGTTCGAGGAAATGCGGCCGTGGATCGAGATCTTCAGTATTCACTATCACCTGGGCGTGGATGGGTTTGCCGTTCCGCTGATCCTTCTTACCACCTTCTTCGGTCCCCTGGTGGTGATCGCAGGCTGGGAGGTCATTCAGAAGAAGGTGCACCAGTACATGGCCGCTTTCCTGATCATGGAAGGTCTGATGGTTGGCGTGTTCAGCGCTCTGGATGGGCTGCTGTTCTACGTTTTCTTCGAGGCCATGCTGATCCCCATGTTCCTGGTGATCGGCATGTGGGGTGGTCCGAACAGGGTGTATGCGACGATCAAGTTCTTTCTCTACACCTTCCTCGGATCGGTGTTCATGCTGGTCGGCCTGATCTATCTCTTTATTCAGTCCGGGACCTGGGAAATCCTCCAGTGGCATGACTTCCCCTTGAGCATGGAAGTTCAGCGGTGGCTGTTCCTCGGATTCCTGGCGGCCTTCGCGGTCAAGATTCCAATGTGGCCGGTACATACCTGGCTGCCGGACGCGCACGTGGAAGCGCCAACGGGCGGCTCGGTCATACTGGCTGCGATCATGCTGAAAATCGGTGGGTATGGTTTCATCCGCTTCAGCCTCCCGATCACGCCTGACGCGTCAGCGGCTCTCGACTGGCTGCTGATCGGTCTGTCCTTGATCGCGGTGGTTTATATCGGTTTTGTCGCGCTGGCACAGCAGGACATGAAGAAGCTCATCGCCTATTCGTCTATTTCGCACATGGGCTTTGTGACCCTGGGCCTGTTCATCGCTTTTGCGATTTTCCGGAACAGTGATTCCGGCCAGGGCGCGGCGCTGGGCGTGGAAGGCGCCATGGTACAGATGATCTCCCACGGCTTTATCTCGGGCGCGCTGTTCCTTTGCGTTGGCGTTTTGTACGACCGTGTACACAGCCGAGAGATCAAGGACTATGGCGGTGTGGTCAATACCATGCCCTGGTTCGCGTTCTTCGCCGTCCTGTTTCTGCTGGCCAATTCGGGCATGCCCGGAACCAGCGGGTTCGTGGGTGAGTTCATGGTGATCCTCGCGTCCTTCAAGGCCAGTTTCTGGTTTGCTTTCTGCGCGGGTTTGACGCTCATTCTTGGCGCGGCCTACAGCCTGTGGCTGGTGAAGAGAGTGATTTTTGGCGACATCGCAAACAGCAATGTGCGGGAGCTCAATGACATCAATGCCCGAGAGGCGCTGGTGCTCGGCGTGCTGGCCGTGGCGGTCTTGCTCATCGGCCTGTGGCCTTCCCCGCTGGTGGACCTGATGCATTCATCAGTCGCCCACCTCCTCGAACATATCGTCAAGTCGAAGGTGGCCTGAGATGAATGCCAGCCATATGCTGCTTGCCGCACCCGAAATTTGGGTTCTCGTCATGGCCTGCGTGATTCTCTGTGTGGATGTATTCCTGAAGGAAGAACGCCGCGGGCTTATTCACTTCCTGGCCTTGGTGACCCTGCTTTTTGCAGGCATCTTGAGCGGGGATCAGGGTTATCACGCCGACGGGGTCTGGTCGCAGACGGCGTTCAATGACACCTTTGTGCGCGATGCCATGGGCGATGTCCTGAAGATGTTCGCCTATTTCGTGTTATTCATGGTGTACACCTACTCGAAGTACTACCTGCGGCAATTTCAGCTGTTTCGTGGAGACTTCTACAGTTTGACGCTGTTTGCCTTGCTGGGCGTCATGCTGCTGATTTCCGCCAACAACATGATCACCATCTACCTCGGCCTCGAACTGATTTCGCTGCCCTCATACGCGCTGGTGGCCTTTAACAGGGACTCAAAGACCGGCTCCGAATCGGCCATGAAGTACTTTGTGCTGGGTTCCATGGCCTCGGGTATGTTGCTGTACGGCATGTCCATGATCTACGGGGCAACCGGTTCCCTCGATCTGGCCGCTATCAATGAAGCCGCTTCCCGCGCGGGTTCTGGAGATATCCTGATGGTGTTCGGCATGGTGTTCATGATTGTCGGGATCGCCTTCAAGCTCGGTGTTGCACCCTTTCACATGTGGGTGCCGGACGTCTACCACGGCGCCCCAGCAGCCGTTACGCTGTTCATATCTTCGGTTCCCAAGCTGGCGGCATTCGCCATGGCCTATCGAATCCTGGCGGAGGGGCTGCCCAGTTTCCACAACGATTGGCAACAGATGCTGATGGTGTTGGCGGGACTGTCCATCGTGGTCGGCAACCTGGCCGCCATCATGCAGACGAACATCAAACGAATGTTGGCCTATTCGACAGTGTCTCACATGGGTTTCGTGCTGATGGGGCTGCTGCCGGGCACGGCATACGGGTTTGGCGCAGCGATGTTCTACGTTATCGCATATGCGCTGATGTCGGCGGCCGGCTTCGGCATGGTCGTGCTGCTGTCCTCTCGCGGAATAGAGGCTGAAAACATCGAGGATTTCAGGGGGCTTAACCAGCGTAATTCATGGTACGCGGCCATCATGGCCATGATCATGTTTTCCATGGCAGGCGTGCCCGTGTTCGTCGGTTTCTTCGCCAAGTGGCTGGTCATCAAGGCCGCCCTGGATGCCGGACTGATGGGGATCGCGATACTGGCCGTGGTGTTCTCGGTGATCGGCGCCTTTTACTACCTGCGCGTGGTCAAAACCATGTATTTCGAAGACGCCGAGGTCGAGGCCCGCATCGAGGCGCCGGTGGATTTTGGCTGGGTCATCTCGTTGAATGGGATACTCATGATCGGTCTTGGGTTGTTTGCCAGTTCCCTGATTACCATCTGCATGACCAGCTTCGGTATTTGAGACTCATCAAATACCCATTAAAACTGTCTTGAAAAAGGACGCGTGAGTCATTATCATCTGCACCCTGCTGATGCGGGGTGGAGCAGTCTGGCAGCTCGTCGGGCTCATAACCCGAAGGTCGCAGGTTCGAATCCTGCCCCCGC
>WTJD01000035.1 GCA_011524975.1 Lysobacterales bacterium | reverse complement strand
AGTTGGTTAGAATACCGGCCTGTCACGCCGGGGGTCGCGGGTTCGAGTCCCGTCCACTCCGCCAGAAGCGGAAAAAGGGCGCCACCAGGCGCCCTTTTCTCTATCATGTAGTTTCACATTCGATGATAAACCGACATGCTGCAATCCATTCGTGACCGCCTGACCGGCATACTGGCCTTCTTTGTCCTCGGCATACTCATTATTCCGTTCGCTTTCGTCGGGGTAAATTCCTACTTTTCCAGTGGCAACGAAAATCTTGTCGCCCGGGTCAACGACTCCGAGATCACCTTCAATGATTTCAACGAGAGTTACTCTAACTATCGGCGACGCATGCAGGCGCTGATGGGGCCCGCGTTTGACCCGCTACAGTTCGACAACCTGGTAGCGCGCCGGGAGCACCTGGAGAACATGATCGACCAGGAACTGGTCCAGCAGGCAGCACTCGCTATGGGTCTGGAGATCGACGATGCCCGTCTGGCGCAGGAAATTCGCAGCGTTCCAGCCTTTCAGGTCGATGGTGAATTCAATGCAGACGTTTACCAGAACCGGCTGCTTTCCGAGGGCATGACGCCGGCCCAGTTCGAAGCGGATTTTCGCGCCCAAAGTATTTTCGCTCAGCTGCCCACCGCTATTTTGCAAAGCAGTTTGAGCACGCCGTCCGAGATCGCTTACCGGGTGGCTTTGCAGGAGCAGACGCGCACCTTCCAGGCCGTGATGTTCCCCACGAACCTCGAGACCATTCCAACCGAGGTGCCTGAGGAGGATGTGCTGGCTTACTACGAGGCGAACCCGGGACAGTTTCAGTCGGCGGAGCAGGTCACCGTGGACTATCTTGAACTCAGCGCCGTGGAGGTCAGCTCTGGATCCGAGCCGGATGATGAATTTTTGCGTGCCCGGTTTGAGCAACAAAAAGGCCGTTTTATCACGCCGGAACAGCGTCGCGCGTCTCATATCCTGATCGAGGTGGCACCCGATGCGGAAGACAACGTCAAGGAAACCGCGAGACAAACGGCTGCAGACCTGGCCGTGCGGGCTCAGGCGGGAGAGGACTTTGCCGCGCTGGCCAGTGAATTTTCTGATGACCTCGGCTCTGCGGAAATGGGCGGAGACCTGGGTTGGATTGAGCCGGGACTCATGTCGGAGCTTTTCGAGGAAGCGCTCTACGCACTGACGGACGATCGACCGATTTCTGATCCTGTGCAGACCGGCTTTGGCTGGCACGTCATCAAGCTGGAAGAAATACAGCCTTCATCCGGCATGTCATTTGAAGAGGCGCGTTCGGTCCTGATCCAGGAGCACCAGGAAGAAGAGGCGGAGCGTGAATATCTCGATGTTGCGGATCGCCTGGTGGATATCATTTATGAAGACCCGACCACGCTGGACAGCGCCGCCCTGGAGTTGGGTCTGGAGGTAAATACAGAAGGGCCTTTCAGCCGGGCTGGAGGCGCGGGTATCTCATCGAACCCTGCGGTTGTGGAAGCGGCGTTTTCTGAATTGGTCATGTCCCAGGAATCGGTCAGCGACCCGGTTGATCTTGGCGAAAACCACATGGTGGTGATTCGATTGAATGAGCATTTCCCGGCTGCACTGATGCCCCTGGAAGATGTCCGCGAAACCATCGTGCTTGAGCTGCGGAGGCAGCGTGCGGAAGAGGCAGCCAGGGCCAGCGCCGAGGCATTCGTCCTGGCGGTTGGCCAGGAAGGTGCTGACATCGAGGCATTGGCCGGGGAGACGGGTACCGAAGTATTAACCATTGAAGCTTCCGGACGCCGGGCGGCAAACCCGGATCGCGTCGTGGTGCAGGAAGTCTTCAAGCTGCAGATGCCGGCTGAGGGCGCCATGGCGCCGGTCGTGGTTGACGCGCAAGACGGTTTTGCAATGGTGTTATTGCAGGATGTCACCGATGGTGAGTTGGACGCGTCCGCGCTCATTGCACGCCAGCAGTACGAGCGCCAGGTGGCCAATGCCGCGGCCAGCGCGGAGGCGATCGCCCTGGTTGAGCAGCTGAGGTCGGCTGCGAATATCGAAATTTTCGAGGATGCCCTGCAGTAAGGGCGGTCAGTGATATCAGGGCCCGACAGCGCTGTCGGGCCTCATTCCAGCGCTCAGCTGCCCAGTTCAGCCATTCCGAGTATGTTGTAGCCCGCATCGACGTAGGTGATTTCACCGGTCACGCCGGACGCCAGGTCGGAACACAGGAAGGCAGCCACGTTACCTACCTCACGGGGCGTTATCGTTCGCCGAAGCGGTGTGGCGTTTTCCACATGTTCCAGCATCTTGCGGAAATGTGAAATACCTGCCGCTGCCAGGGTCTTGATGGGGCCCGCTGAAATCCCATTTACACGATGCCCCAACGGGCCCATGCTCTGAGCCATGTAGCGGACGTTCGCCTCGAGGCTGGCCTTGGCCAGTCCCATGACGTTATAGCTGGGGGTGGCCCTGAGGGAGCCCAGGAAGGTGAGCGTGAGCAGCGCTCCATTGCGTCCTGCCATCATTTCCCTGCCGGCCTTGGCCAGACCCGCAAAACTGTATGAACTGATGTCATGGGCGACCTGGAAGCCTTCCCGCGTGACCACATCAAGATAGTCACCCGCTAACTGGTCCCGCGGCGCGAACCCCACCGAGTGGACCAGGATGTCGTAGCCGTCCCAGTGACCCGACAGCTTGTCGAATACCTGCTCAATCTGCTCGTCGTAGGCCACGTCACAGGGCAAGACAATGTCGCTCTCGCACTGTTCGGCAATGGTCTCAACACGAGAGCGCAGCTTGTCCGTCTGGTAGGTGAACGCCAGTTCGGCGCCTTGCGCGTGCATGGCCTCGGCGATGCCCCAGGCAATGGAGCGAGGGCTGGCGACGCCGACGATCAGCGCCCGTTTTCCACTCAAGAATCCCATCTGTTTCAAGTCTCCTTAGTCGGGAGGCGCATTATAGGCCAATGGATGAGCCAATGGCGGCCTTGCCTGGGGTTTTCTGGGTCAGGGCTCAGCGGGCGTATTCAAGCGCCATGGCCCTGTCGTGTTCGATCACACGTTCGCCATCCCAGGCCAGCGCGCCATTGACCCAGGTGCGCTCAATGCGGCTGCGGAATGTTCTGCCTTCAAATGGCGACCAGCCGCAGCGTGACAGCACCCTATCGGCCGTCACCTCGTGTTCGGCGCGGTCATTGATCAGCACCAGGTCCGCGCGGTAGCCCTCCCGCAGATACCCTCGCTCCGCCACGTCGAAACGGATGGCCGGATTATGCGCAATGACCTGGACCAGTTCGGCAACATCGAGGTCACCATCATGAACCAGCTCCATGGCCGCCAGCACCACGTCCTGCACCAGGGGCAGGCCAGCGGGTGCTTTCATGTAAGAGGGGTCGGCTTTTTCTTCGGCCGTGTGTGGCGCGTGGTCCGTGGCGAGTATGTCGATACGCCCCGATCGCAAAGCGGCTCGCAGCGCGTCACGGTCGCTGGCCAGCTTGATCGAGGGATTGCATTTGATTCGGTTGCCGAGTTGCGGATAGTCCTCGGCGCTGAAGTGCAGAAAGTGAACGCAGGTTTCCGCGGTAATGGACTTGCCTTCTATCGGACCCGGCTCGAACAGCGCCAACTCGTCTTCGGTAGTGATGTGCAGCACATGCAGCTGGGCCTGGTGACGCCGCGCCAACTCCACCGCGAGGGTGGATGAGGCGAGACAGGCCTCCCGGTTGCGAATGTTCGGATGCTCCTCGATGGGGATCTCACCACCGAATTTCTCCATCGCCTCTTTCAGCTTTGACTGGATCATGGGCGTGGATTCGCAGTGAGTGGCGATCACTACCGGACAGTCGCGGAAAATCGCCTCCAGGGTCTTCTCACGGTCAACCAGCATATTACCGGTGGATGACCCCATGAAGACTTTAACGCCGCAGGCTTTACGGGGGTCGAGCGTCCTGATGGCTTCGATGTTGTCGTTGGTTGCTCCAAAGAAGAAGCCGTAGTTGGTGGCGGATGACCGGGCGCCGATGGCCAGCTTGTCATCGAGCGCTTCGTGCGTGGTGGTGGAAGGCCGGGTATTGGGCATTTCCATGAAACTGGTGATTCCCCCAGCGACCGCAGCGCGTGATTCCGTGGCGATACATCCTTTGTGTGTCAGTCCCGGCTCACGAAAATGCACCTGGTCGTCAATCATTCCGGGCATCAACAAGGCCCCGCGCGCGTCGTGCACTTTCGTATGCTCACCCGCTTCGATGGACGAGCCGATTTTCTCGATTCGTCCGTTCCTGACCAGCAGATCACCTTCGGTGACACGGCGCTCACTGACCAGCCTCGCATTACAGATAAGAATTTCGTCGCTCATGAGTTCCTGCTCCAACGCCCTTGATGTGCGGTGCCTATTCTACCGGCTTGAGCCCGGGATTCACGGCACGGGATCGTGACCACCGTCGCACAGCGGATGGCAACGGGCAATTCGGCGCACAGCCAGCCAGCTACCTCGCCAGGCGCCATATCGCGTGATGGCCTCGATGGCGTAATGTGAGCAGGTCGGGGTGAAGCGACAGTGCTGTCCGACCCATGGACTGAGCACAAACTGGTACCCGCGAATGATGAGGATCAGTAATTTTGACATCCCGTCTCGGCTGCTTGAGTAAGGTCAATGGGTAAAAAAACTTGCCGTAGCGTTGAACATCGTATATAAAAACGCTCTTTCTAGTACGGGTCACTGAGCCCGTATTATATAAATATCTAATAATATCATATAGATAAGATAAACAAATCGAGCGCAAAGGAGTTCATGCCGAGTCATGCAAACGGTTCGAGTTGAATTACCCAAGGGTTACAAGCCCAAAGCAAAAGAAGAATACATGTGCCCCGAGCACCTGGAGTATTTCCGGCGCAAACTGTCGGATTGGAAAAGCGAGTTGGTCGAGGAATCACGCGAGACCATCAGCCACCTGCAGCAGGAAGTGCGCGATGTCGGCGATGAAGCTGAGCGGGCGACCCGCGAGACCGAGAACAGCCTGGAGCTGCGTACCCGCGACCGGTACCGCAAGTTGATCAACAAGATTGACAAAGCCCTGCTTCGCATCGAGGACGGTGATTACGGCTACTGCGAGGAAACCGGCGAGGAAATTGGCCTCGCGCGGCTGGAAGCCCGGCCCATCGCCACCTTGTGCCTCGACGCGCAGGAGCGTTGGGAAATCCGTCAAAAGCAGATTGGCGACAGCCGCTGATCCGTTTCATATTCCGGCTGGGCCCATCCCGGGCCCGATGCGCTAGTTGACCAGTTTTCGGGCGTGCTCGCCGATGGCTTCGAGCATGGCGTACAGCCCGTTCGAGCGCGTGGGTGACAGGTGGTGGCTCAAGCCGATTTCGTCGATGAAAAACGCCTGGGTTTCCAGTATCTCGCGGGCCGTCAAACCCGAATAAACGCGAATGATCAGAGCGATTAGGCCGGAAACGATGGCCGCGTCGCTATTGGCCCTGATTTCAACGTGATCCGGGTCATCCGACATCAGCAGCCATACCTGAGACTGGCAGCCCTCCAATAAACGATCGTCCGTTTTTTCAGCATCCTCCAACGTTGGCAATTTGCGTCCAAGATCAATGAGGTACTGGTAACGGTCCATCCAGTCGGGAAAAAGACTGAATTCATCGATGATGGCTTGTTGGGCCTGTTTCGGATCATGCATGATGTTAATCTTTCCGCCGCCAGCGTGTGCCGCCGGCCCCGTCCTCAAGGG
>WTJD01000058.1 GCA_011524975.1 Lysobacterales bacterium | reverse complement strand
TTGAATATGATGTTTATACGCTGTGCTCTATTATCTCCAATACGCGGTTGATGACTTCCTCACCCTGGTAGAAGTGGGGTGAAAGCCTGATCCCTTCGCCACGGGCAATCGCGTAAACATTCTGTTCCCTGAGCCGGCTCAAAACGCGATCCCGCTGACCTGCATTGACCTGGAAATTGACAATGCCAGAGCGCCGCGCGGGCTCGCGGTCGCTCATCAGCTCGACACGCTTGATCGCGTCCAGTCCGGTCATCAAGTGGCCCGAATGCGCCAGTATCGCGCTTTCGACCTCATCGGTTCCGGCTTTCAGCAGGACTTCAAGAGAGGCCAGCATGGCCACCTGGCCCAGGCGGTTCGGGGTGCCGGGCTCAAACCGCCTGCCGTCCGTCGCGATGGCCCTGTCTGGCTGTTCGAAGGCCATTCGGTCCTGCAGCATGTGCCACCCCAATTGGGCGGGCTGCAAGTGCGCCCTGACCGCCTCCCGGCAGTAAAAAAGCCCCATACCCTCCGGGCCCAACAGCCATTTGTGGGTGCCCGCGCACACAACATCGACCTGCTCCCTCACCACGTCCAGCTTCAGGGCGCCGAGATGTTGGATCGCGTCGACGAAAAAGATAATGCCGGCATCGCGACAGGCTCGCCCGAGTTCGTCCAGGCGCAGGCGGTAACCGTCAATCCAGTTGACAGAACTGATGGCAAGCACCCGGGTTCGATCATCCAGGCTGGACAACAGTTCCATTTCGGGGCGGTCTGCCGCCCTGGCGTTGACGCGCCGAATCTCCACGCCCCGGCCCTGCAGATGCAGCCAGGGCAGGGTGTTGCTCGGGAAATCCTCGTGCAGCGTTACGACGTTGTCGCCCGGGCGCCATTCGAGACCGCCGATCAGCGTATTGATGCCGGTCGTCGTGTTGTGCAGCAATGAAATGTCCCTGGCGGATTCTGCGGAAATCAGCGTCGCGGCGGCTTCCCGCAGTCGATTGGCCATTTTCATCCATTCCGAGTAGACCAGCGGACCCTGCAGGTGGGTCTTGCTTGCGTAGTCCTGAACGGCCGCCATGGTTTCCCGGGGCCACGGCGAAAGCGTGGCGTGATTGACCCATATGGCGTGTGCCTGCGAGGGAAACTGTTCAGCGCGCGCACCTTCGGTGTCGTTGGTCTTCATGCCGATATAATGCATGGACGCCGATTACGACAGCAAGCAGGTCATGGGTCAAAACTCTGGGCGGGCCATCATTCATGTCGACATGGACGCTTTCTACGCCTCCGTCGAGCAGCGCGATAATCCGGACATCGCCGGTCAGCCCGTGATGGTGGGTGGTCTCGGCGGGCGCGGGGTTGTGGCCGCGGCCAGTTATGAAGCTCGCCGGTTCGGTGTGCGTTCGGCCATGCCGATGATGCGGGCACGCGCGCTGTGCCCGAACGGTGTATACCTGGCGCCGCGAATGTCCCATTACCGCGAAGTGTCGCGCGCCATTTTCAAGGTGTTTGAAGCATTCACGCCCATGGTTGAGGGGCTGTCTCTGGATGAGGCCTTTCTGGACGTCACCGGCAGCGTGCGGCTGTTTGGTGGCGTGCGCGCCATCGGGCGGGACATACAGCAAAGAATCAGCAGGGAAACGGGGCTGGTGGCGTCCATTGGCATGGCCTCCAACAAGTTCCTGGCCAAGCTGGCCTCGGACGCTGAAAAGCCGGCGGGCTTCGTGTGGGTGCCGGCGGAAGGTGTAAGCGCCTTTCTCGATCCCATGCCGGTGGGCCGATTGTGGGGTATCGGAAAAAAGACCGAGCCCCGTCTGCGGCAGCTGGGGGTACTGACCATCGGGCAGCTGCGTACCGCTGAACCCGAGGCTTTGCGGAGCGCGCTGGGCAACCGCACAGAACATTTTCTGGCATTGGCCCGGGGTGAGGATGAGCGCCCGGTTTCACCTGGGCGGGCCGAGAAATCCATCAGCCACGAGGTCACATTCGAGCAGGACCTCACTGACCCCCGCGAGATGAAGGCCGAATTGCAGCAGCAGACAGAAGCCGTCATGAAACGTTTACGCGCGAAAAACCTGGCTGCCCGAACCGTACATCTCAAAATCCGTGATCACCGTTTTCACAGCGTTACCCGCAGCAGAAGCATCCGTACGGCCAGCAATCGAACCGAAACCGTGTTCAAACTGGCGAACGGGCTGTTGGGGCGGTGGCTGGAAGAACATGCCAATACGCCTGTGCGCCTGCTGGGTGTGGGTGTATCCGGCCTGGAAGCCGCTCAGGGCGCCAGCGCGGGCGTGGACCGCATGGTGGACCAGATCGAGGAGCGCTACGGCGATGGTACGCTGACGCGCGGCCTCACACTGGAGCGAGGAAAACGCGGCGGGCGTTCCTGATTCATCCGTGCCCGCGTGGTGTACGGAGTCACTCCGCGGGTTGCCGCAGATCCTTACGCAATATTTTGCCCACGTTGCTTTTCGGAAGGTCGTCGAAAAAGGCGATGATCCTGGGCCGCTTGTAACCGGTCAGGTTTTCTTTGCAGTAATCTTTCAGCTCCGTATCGGTGAGCGAAGGATCCTTCTTGACGACGCACAGCTTTACCGCCTCGCCCGATTTCTCATCGGGGACGCCGATCGCGGCCACTTCCAGCACCTTGGGATGAAGCGCCACGACATCTTCGATTTCATTGGGATACACGTTGAACCCGGAAACGAGGATCATGTCCTTTTTACGATCAACAATTTTGAAATAGCCCTCCGGCGTCATCATGGCCACGTCCCCCGTCCGCAGCCATCCTTCAGGCGTGATCACTTCTGCTGTCGCCTCTGGCCGTTGCCAGTAGCCTTTCATGACCTGCGGTCCTCGCACGGCCAGCTCACCCGATTCGCCCTGGGGCAAATGCTCGCCTGCATCGTTGATGATGCTGCAATCGGTGGAAGGAATAGGCAGCCCGATACAGCCGTTGAAGTCTTCCATGTCAATGGGGTTGATGCACACGGCAGGCGAGGTTTCCGTCAGCCCGTAGGCTTCCACGATCGTGTGCCCGGTCACTTCTTTCCACCGGTCGGCGACTGCCCGCTGGAGCGCCATGCCCCCGGCCAGCGCCAATTTAACGCTCGAGAAGTCCAGCTCGGAGAATCCGGGGGTATTCAGCAGCCCGTTGAACAGGGTGTTTACGCCCGTGATGCCGGTGAACCGATGCCGTGCGAGTTCCTTGACGAAGCCCTCCATGTTGCGCGGATCAGGGATCAGGATGTTGCGCCCGCCCAGGCTCATGAAGGTCAGGCAGTTCGCCGTCAAAGCGAAGATATGGTAGAGCGGCAGTGCCGTGATGATGACCTCGCCGCCGGACTCCAGCGCCTTCAGCCAGGCCCTTGACTGGAGCATGTTGGCCACCATGTTGCGGTGGGTCAACATGGCGCCTTTGGCCACTCCGGTGGTGCCGCCGGTGTATTGCAGAAACGCCAGGTCATCATGCGTAACCGCCGCGGACTCAAAGTGCAGCCGGGCGCCACGGTCCAGTGCGGATTTGAAGGATTCCGCGTCCGGCAGGTGGTAGGGCGGCACTTTTTTCTTGATGTGCCTGACCATGACATTGACGATCAGCGACTTGGGGAAATCCAGCAGGTCGCCTACACCCGTCAGAAAGATATGCTCGACCGGAATCTCGTCGCGCACCTCGGACAGCGTGCAGGCCACCGTATCGACCACCACCATGGCCCGCGCTCCCGAATCAATCAGCTGGTGCTTGAGTTCACGCGCCGTGTACAGCGGGTTGGTATTGACCACGGTCAGCCCCGCGCGCAACGCGCCAAACAGGGCGATCGGGTACTGCAACAGATTGGGCAGCATGATGGCAATGCGGTCGCCGTGGCGCAGGCCGCGGTCCTGTAGCGCCGCGGCAAAATTCCGGCTCAGCCGGTCCAGTTCGCCATAGCTGATGGATGTACCCATACAGTGGAATGCTTCCTCGTCGCGATATTCTTCGCAGCTGCGTTCGAATACGTCGACGACGGAACGATACTCATCAAGGTTGATTTCAGCAGGGACTCCCTGCGGATAGCTCGATAGCCAGGGCTTGTTGGTCATAGCAATTCTTTATCGAAATTGGGTGTGTCTTGCCGCATCTGGCGTTGGATGCTGCAAGGGTTCCATCGTATTGAATCATACCGGACGAGTAAAGCCGTCAACGGATACAGCGCAATTCCACCGCGGTTGGGGTTTGCTCGCTACAGAGGCACTGTATATCATCCAACCTGAGCAGCAAGCGGGGCCGTAATCCCATGGGCGAGCAAAACGTCAGGCACAACACGGACGAGGCTACGCGGCAGGCGTTCATGAAATCCCTGCTGGATGAAGTCCAGGCGCTGGAGTTGATGCTTGAAAAAGGCATGATCGAATCCGGTAAGCGAAGGATCGGCGCCGAGCAGGAGATGTTCCTGATCAATCATGGTTACAAGCCCACACTCAAGGCGCTCGATGTGCTTGAGGCCGTTGGCGATGACCGATTCACCCACGAAATCGGCCTGTTCAATCTCGAGGCTAACCTCTCCGTGCAGGAAATGAGCGGCGACGCGCTGCGGTTGATGGAGCGTGAAGCGCAGGAGATTTATCGCAAAGCGCGCAACGCGGCCGCGCGCTGCGACGCGGAAATTGCCCTGGTTGGGATTTTACCCACGCTCTCGCGGGAAAACCTGGGTCTTGACGCCATGGTGCCCAGTGTTCGTTACAAGGCACTCAACGACGCGTTGAGGGGGCTGCGTGGCGACGACTTCCAGTTCACCATCAATGGTATCGACCAGCTGACGGTAAAACATGACAACGTCATGCTCGAAGCCTGTAATACCAGCTTCCAGGTGCACTTCCAGACAGGCCCGGAGGAATTCGCCAATTTATACAACGTGGCGCAGACCATCACGGGGCCGCTGCTGGCCGCGGCTTGCAACTCACCCATTCTCTGGGGGCGGCGGTTGTGGCATGAAAGTCGGATCGCCGTATTCGAGTACTCCATCGATGCCCGGTCCGAGGTTCACCAGGCGCGCGGTCTCAAGCCACGGGTGCATTTTGGAGACCACTGGATCGAAGAATCGGTTGTAGAGATTTTTAAAGAAGACATTGCTCGCTTCCGTGTCATCCTGACGACCGAGACCGAGGACGACGTCGTGGGTATGGTCGAGCGCGGAGAGGCGCCGGCGCTCAATGCCCTGCGTCTGCACAACGGCACGGTCTATCGCTGGAACAGGGCCTGTTACGGCGTGCACAACGGGGTGCCGCATCTGAGGATCGAGAATCGGGTGATTCCCTCCGGGCCCACCATTGTGGACGAGGTCGCCAACGCCGCCTTTTTCTTCGGCATGATGGCGGGCATGGTGGAGCAATATGACGACGTGCGGAATCACTTCAAATTTGACGAGGTCAAGGCCAATTTCCTGGCCGCTGCCCGCGATGGTATCCGTGCCCAGATGAACTGGCTGGATGACCAGCACCTGACAGTAAAAGATCTGATCCTGCAGCAGTTGCTGCCCATGGCGCGCGAGGGGCTGGAGGCGACCGGCATCGACCGGGATGACATCGACTACTACCTCGGCGTGCTCCGTGACCGTGTCGAGGGCCGCAGGACGGGCGCGCGCTGGGCGTTGGAGTCTTTGCACGAGATGGGCGATCGCGGCACCCTGGATCAGCGCCTGCGCTGCCTGGTGTCCAGCATGGTCAGGCAGCAGACTTCCGGCAAGCCCATTGCAACCTGGGAACTGGCTGATTTCTGCGAAGAGCTGGACTGGCGCGAAAGCTACCAGTACGTATCCCAATTCATGGCCACGGATTTATTCACGGTGCGCCCCGACGACATCGTTGATTTTGCGGCCTCATTGATGGACTGGCGGCACGTTCGGCACGTGCCCGTTGAAGATGATGAAGGCCGTCTGGTCGGGCTGGTGTCTCATCGCGCCCTGTTGAGGCTGGTGGCGAAAGGCAAGCTCGGCGGCGGGCAGGAGGTTGCGGTCAATGACATCATGACCACGGAACCGGTGACGGTGACCCCCGAAACGCCCACTGTTGAGGCGATCCGTCTGATGCGGGAATCCCAGCTGGCGTGCCTGCCGGTGGTGGAAAACGGCAAGCTGGTCGGACTGGTCACCGAGCATGATCTGATCGTGGTTTCTTCCCATCTTCTGGAGCGTTACCTGGCCAACGAGCCATGAGGCCCGGGCTTTTGCTGGCCGCTGCCGCGATGCTGCTCGCCCTCACCGGTTGCGAGGATGAAAGGACGCTCGAGCAGCAGATCATCGCGGTCATCAACGAAATGGAAGAAAACGGCGAGGCGGGCCGCCGCGGCGCGTTCATGGCGCGGGTGCATGAGTCATTCACCGGCCAGCATGGCAGCATGACACGCGATGAATTCCGACGTTTCATGGTGCTGCAGTGGAATCAGAACAGCAAACTCCATGCCCGCCTTTTCCCCATCTCCGTGACCGAGGATTGGGATCAGCAGGCAAGCGCGCGTTTCAAAGTGCTTGTGACTGGCGGCCGTGGGTTGCTGCCGGAGCGCGGCCAGGTGTTTGAAGTATTCACCATCTGGCAGTTGGATGGAGGGGACTGGCTGCTGCTTCGAGCTGACTGGACCCCGGTTGATTTCGAAGAGATTCTGCCTGACTACGGAGCCGGCTGAGGCGATATCGTTCTCCTTCTCAGTTTCTGAGAGAGGCTCAGTTACAATCCGCATATGGATGCGGAGCGGCTGACACGATGGTTTCACCCGGTGGTGGCGGACTGGTTCGCTGACAGCTTCCGTGAGCCCACCCCTGTGCAAACCGCTGCATGGGACGAAATTACCGCCGGCCGAAATGTGCTGGTGGCGGCTCCGACGGGCAGCGGAAAGACGCTGGCGGCCTTTCTGGTCGCCATCAGCCAGTTGGTGCGGCAAGGCCGGCAAGCAGAGCTCGAAGACGGTGTGCAGGTGCTCTACGTGTCGCCGCTCAAAGCCCTCTCCAACGATATCGAGCGCAATCTGCAGATTCCCCTGGCCGGCATAGAACAGCGCCTGCAGCAGGCAGGAGAGCCCGGCAGCGGCATTCGCGCCATGGTTCGTACAGGCGACACCACGCCCGGTGAGCGCGAGTCGATGCGCCGTCATCCGCCTCAGATTCTCGTCACCACGCCCGAATCGCTATATCTGCTGCTGACTTCCGTGTCGGGCAGAACCATGCTGGAAAGCGTTCGAACCGTCATCGTGGATGAAATTCATGCCGTTGCCGGCAACAAGCGGGGAAGCCATCTGGCGCTGTCGCTGGCCAGGCTGGACGCACTGATCGGTGGTTCGGGGCCCACCCGCATCGGCCTGTCCGCCACGCAGAAACCCATCGACCGGATCGCGCGCTACCTGACCGGCGAACAGCCATGCGCCATTGTTGACACCGGGCACCGGCGCTCCTGGGATCTGCAAATGGAAATGCTGTCTTCGCCGCTGACCGCGGTGATGGCCCACGAGACCTGGGCGGAGGTCTATGATCGCCTGGCGGGCCTGGTCCGGGAGCATGCCACCACGCTGATTTTCGTCAACACGCGGCGACTGGCGGAGCGACTGGCCAAGCACCTTTCCGAGCGGCTCGGGGAGACGGCTGTGACAGCCCACCACGGCAGTTTATCGCGCGCGCATCGGCTGGAGGCCGAACAAGCGCTCAAGGGCGGTCAGTTGAAGGCGCTGGTGGCCACCGCCTCGCTGGAACTGGGTATTGATATCGGGCACGTCGACCTGGTGTGCCAGCTGGGTTCGCCGGGCAGTATTGCGGCATTACTGCAGCGTGTCGGGCGATCCGGGCACCGGGTAGGTGAGACACCGCGCGGTCGGCTGTTTCCGCTTAGCCGGGATGACCTGGTTGAATGCGTCGCCCTGCTGCGGGCGGCTGAATCCGGGCAGCTCGATACCCTGGAGATACCACCCGCACCACTGGATGTTTTGGCCCAGCAGCTGGTGGCTGAATTAAGCGCGCGTGAATGGCAGCAGGACGAATTGTTGTCCGTGGTGCGCAGCGCACGGCCATACCGTCAATTGAGCGAAGAGACATTCGATGATGTGATCCGGATGCTGAGTGAGGGCTTCGCGTCGCGCCGTGGCCGGCGGTCGGCCTTCGTGTTTCACGATGCGGTGAACAGAAGGCTGCGCGCGCGTCCGGCTGCACGCCTGACCGCCTTGCAAAATGGCGGCGCCATACCGGACCATTTCGACTACGAGGTCATCATGTTGCCCCAGGGGCACCGGGTGGGGTCGCTGAACGAGGATTTTGCCTTCGACAGTCTCCCGGGCGATATCTTCCAGCTGGGCAACACCAGCTATCGCATTCTGAAGGTCGAGCAGAGCAGAGTATTGGTTGAAGACGCTGCGGGTCAGCCGCCAACCATCCCTTTCTGGTTTGGTGAGCGTCCCGGTCGCAGCAATGAGCTCAGTGCCGCGGTTTCTGACCTGCGCCGCGACATGGCGCTGCAACTGGCCGAGCGGGGGCGGGAGGGGGTGATCACCCGCCTGATCCAGGAGGGCTTGCCTCCGGCCGCTGCGGAACAGCTCACCGACTATCTCAACGCGGCGCTCGAGGCGCTCGGGGTGCTGCCCACCATGGACCACGTGGTCATGGAGCGTTTTTTCGATGATACCGGCGACATGCACCTGGTCATTCATGCCCCGCTGGGCTCGCGCATCATGCGCGCGTGGGGCCTGGCCTTGCGCAAGCGTTTCTGCCGAACATTCAACTTTGAGCTTCAGGCTTCCGCCCTGGAAGATTCATTGATCCTGTCTTTGGGGGAAACGCACAGTTTCGACCTGGAATCCGTGGCCGCCTTTCTCAACCCGAAGACGGTGCGGGACGTCCTGATCCAGGCCCTGCTCGATGCGCCCTTGTTTGATGTGAGATGGCGCTGGAGCGCAACCATCGCGCTCGCGGTGCAGCGTATGCGCAACGGGCAGAAGGTTCCGCCACAGTGGCAGCGGAACCAGGCGGAAGACCTGGTCGCGGTGGTTTTTCCCGACCAGATCGCCTGCCTGGAGAACATACAGGGCGCGCGAGAGGTGCCGTCGCATCCGCTGGTCACGCAAAGCATTCACGATTGTTTACATGAGTCCATGGACATACAGGGCCTGGAATCACTGCTGGACGGAATCGAGCAGGGCAGGGTCAAGGTGACCTGTGCCGACCTGACCGATGCCTCACCGCTGTCCAGGGAGATCATCAACGCGCGCCCCTATGCCTTTCTCGATGACGGTGACGCGGAAAATCGCCGGACCCGGGCCATTCGCAATCATCCGGATGATCTTTCCGATGCGGGCAGGCTGAGAATCATTTCCGTGGCCGCAACGCAGCAGGTGCGAGACGAGGCGTGGATTCAGCCGCGAAACCCTGATGAACTGCACGATGGCCTGTTGCAGCTTGGTTTCCTGACCCGGTCTGAATTCACCACGGGCTGTGGCAGCACGGGCGCCGGCGGGGATGCCGGACGTTGGCCTGGCTGGTTTGCAGCACTTTCCGAGGAGGGCAGGGTTTGCAGGGCCCAGGATAGCGATGGCAATACCTGGTGGCTGGCAGCGGAGCGGGCAGCGGAATGGAAAGCCATTCATCCCGGCTGTGATCTGTTCCCGACCGGTTTTAAATTCGACCACGGCCGGACGAAATCCATCGATGAACATACCCTCAGTGACGTGTTGCGTGACCGCTTGTGCGCGCTCGGGCCCTGCCGGATTGATGCCCTGGCCCAACAATTCGGGCTGAGTGAGGCTGACATAGAAGCCGCAATGGCCCGATTACAGGGCCTGGGCTTTGCCATTGCCATGCCGCAGGATGATGGTTCGGTGCTGTGGTGTGAGCGGCGCTTGCTGGCGAGAATTCACCGCTACAGCCGAGAAGATCGGCGGCGTTCGGTCAAGCCGGTGGCGCCCGCGGCTTTTGCCCGCTTTCTGTGTCGCTGGCATGGCCTCGATGACACAGCGCGAGACCTCGATCAGCCGCTGTCCCAGCTCGAGGGCTGGGCCGCGCCTGTTTTGCATTGGGAGCAATCCCTGCTCGCCCTCCGGTGTCGTGAATACGAACCACAGCAGTTGGATCAACGTTTCCTGACGGGCGCTCTGAGCTGGTTCAGGCCGGGCAAAGGCTCGAATGGTGAGCAAAAAGTCATCGGCGCCACGCCCATTGCGGTCGTGCCGCGAGCACACCTGTCCTGTTGGCGTGTGCCGCCGCCTGATGCTACAGAGCAGCCGCGCCCGCCGGCGGACAGGATCCTGGCCATTCTGGAGCGCCAGGGCGCCACATTTGCCGCCGATCTGGAGCGGGAGTCGGGATTGCTGCGTCCCCAGTTGGAAGAGGCATTAAAAGCCCTGGTTTATGACGGACGCGTCACCGCTGACGCTTTTTCACCCTTGCGGTGGCTGTTACGCCCGGAAGCCCAGAAATCCCGTATTGAGAAACGCGCGAGGGGAAGCCAGGCGCTGCCGGTGGGGCGCTGGAGCCTGCTGCCAGACGGCGTGGAGACGCCCGGCTTGGCCGGCCCTGAGCATCGTACCCAGCAGGATCTGGCGGTGATCTGCCAGGCGCTGCTGCGCCGTTACGGTGTTGTTTTCAGGGCCGTGCTGCAACGTGAGCCCTTGCTGCCGCCCTGGCGCCACCTGTTGGCCTACCTGCGGCGCATGGAAGACCGCGGTGAGGTACGCGGTGGGCGATTTGTCGATGGTTTTTCCGGTGAGCAGTTTGCGCTGCCCGAGGCGATCGGCTTGCTGCGGCAATCGCGCGCGGCGCCGGAGCGGCCAGTGCGCGTGGTGATCAGCGCACTCGACCCGCTGAACCTGGGCGGTTGGATCCTGCCCGGCCCCCGGACGCCCGCTCAGATGAATAATCGGGTCCTGCTGGAGGATGGGTTGCCCGTTGCTCGCCTGGTGTCCGACGAGGTGGAGGAGCTTCCCGGTATTAGCGACGCCTCACGCGCGCAGGCCCGCCAGATGCTGACGGTGGTTCGACCCTGGTCGAAACGTCGAATCTGAATGCTTTTGGCCTGGAATGGCGCGGCCGGCGCCGGCCAGCCGCGTTATCGGTGTCAGCGGTTCAGGAAGCGAGCTGCCGCAGCACGTAGTGGAGAATGCCGCCATTGCGGTAGTACTCGATTTCCTTGGGCGTATCCAGGCGCACCACGGCACGGAACTGCACTGAGCTGCCGTCTTCCCGGATTGCGGAAACATCGACGAAGTCCGCGGTGCCGTCACCCAGACCGGTGATGGAATAGGTCTCGCTGCCGTCCAGGCCGAGTGAATCCGCTGTTTGACCTGCTTCGAAATTGAGCGGCAAAACGCCCATGCCAATCAGGTTGGAGCGATGAATGCGCTCGAAACTGCTGCAGATAACGGCCTTGACGCCCAGCAACTGGGTGCCCTTGGCGGCCCAGTCACGGGATGAGCCCGTTCCGTATTCCTTGCCCGCCAGTACAACCAGGGGCGTGCCTTGCTCCTGGTAGCGCATGGCCGCGTCGTAGATAAACATCTGCTCGCCCCCGGGCTGGAACGTGGTCCAGCCGCCTTCGGTGCCGGGCGCCAGCTGATTGCGAAGTCGAACGTTGGCGAAGGTGCCGCGCATCATGACTTCGTGGTTGCCGCGACGCGAGCCGTAGGAATTGAATTCCGTCTTTGCCACGCCCTTGGACAGCAGGTACTGGCCAGCAGGTGAATCTTCCTTGATCGCGCCGGCGGGTGAAATATGGTCGGTGGTGATGGAATCGCCCAGCTTGGCCAGGCAGCGGGCGCCGGTGATGTCGCTGATGCCGGGAGGCTCTGCAGTCATTCCCGCGAAATAGGGTGGATTCTGGATATAGGTGGAATCCGCCTGCCAGTCGAACATTTCCCCGCTGGGAGACGCGATCTTCTGCCAGCGTTCATCACCCTCGAAGACACCGCTGTAGCTCTGTTTGAACATTTCCGCAGTCACATTGCTACCGATCAGGTCATGAATTTCATGGCTACTGGGCCATATCTCCTTCAGATAGACCGGGTTGCCGTCCGCATCCATGCCGACCGGGTCGCTGGTCAGGTCGACGTCCAGGGAGCCAGCCAGCGCGTATGCGACCACCAGCGGGGGAGAGGCCAGGTAGTTCATGCGCACATCAGCGTGCACGCGCCCCTCGAAATTCCGGTTGCCGGAGAGCACGGAGCAGACGGTGAGGTCATTTCCGCGTATCGCTTCACCGATGGGCTCGGGCAGCGGGCCCGAATTGCCGATGCAGGTGGTGCAGCCGTAGCCCACCACGTGGAAACCGAGGGCTTCGAGGTCGTCCATCAGCCCCGCACTTTCCAGATAATCCGTCACCACTCGGGAACCGGGCCCCAGCGATGTCTTGACCCAAGGCTTCACCTTGAGCCCCCTGGCCGCCGCATTGCGCGCCAGCAAGCCGGCGCCAATCATCACCGCGGGGTTGGAGGTATTGGTACATGAGGTGATGGCCGCGATGACCACCGCGCCGTCGCTCAGCTCGAACTGTGCGCCCTGATACTCAACACTCGCGTTGCGCGGCTCGCTGATGGACGGATGGTTGGCTCGATAATTCTCTCGGGCAGCAGTCAAAAGCACCCGGTCTTGCGGCCGCTTGGGCCCGGCAAGGCTGGGTACCACCTCACCCATATCCAGGTGCAGCACGGCGCTGTAATCTGCCTCGGGGGCGCTTGCCGTGTGGTAGAAACCCTGCGCCTGGCAATAGGCGCGGACAAGTTCCACCTGCTCATCGCTGCGGCCTGACAGCTTCAGGTAACGCAGGCTTTCCTCATCAATGGGGAAAATACCGCAGGTGGCGCCATACTCGGGCGCCATGTTGGCGATGGTCGCCCGATCAGCCAGCGGCAGCCTGGACAGGCCGTCGCCAAAAAATTCGACGAATTTTCCAACCACGCCGTGTTCGCGCAGCATCTGGGTCACCGTCAGTACCAGGTCGGTCGCGGTAGCGCCCTCAGGCAGATCGCCCGTCAGGCGGAATCCAACCACCTGCGGAATCAGCATGGTGATGGCCTGGCCCAGCATGGCGGCTTCCGCTTCAATGCCGCCCACGCCCCATCCAAGCACGCCGATGCCATTGATCATGGTGGTGTGGGAATCCGTGCCCACGACGGTATCCGGGTAAGCGAGGTTGATACCGTCGTTTTCCGCACCAAAAACCACCCGCGCCAGGTGCTCGAGGTTCACCTGGTGGACGATGCCCGTGTTCGGAGGCACCACCCGGAAGTTGCTGAACGCGTTTTGCCCCCACCGAAGGAAGCTGTAACGCTCGCGGTTGCGTTGAAATTCGATGACGTTATTCAGCTCCAACGCGTCATCTGAGCCGTATCGGTCTACCTGCACGGAGTGATCGATGACCAGTTCCGCGGGCGATAGTGGATTGATTTTATCCGGCTCCCCTCCCAGCGACTGCATTGCATCGCGCATGGCGGCGAGATCTACGACCGCGGGGACGCCGGTGAAATCCTGCAGAACGACGCGGGCGGGCGTGAAGGCAATTTCGGTTTCCGGTTCGGCCTTGGGATCCCAGTTGGCCAAAGCCCGGATGTCTTCGGCGGTTACATCCACACCATTCTCGTTGCGGAGCAGGTTTTCCAGCAGAATTTTGTGCGAGAAGGGCAGGCGCTCAATGTCGTGATCCCTGCCAAATTGTACGAGGCTGAAATAGTGGTATTCGCGTCCATTGACCGTCAGGGTCTGACGACAGTTGAATGAGTCTTCCATGCGGGTCTCCCTCTGGTGAAGTGCGAATTATCCCTGATCGCCGCGGTCATTCACAGTCATGCAGGGGCCGGAATTAGACCGGTTCATTACCCGGTCAGCAGTTGCTCGGCTTCCTGCAGAATCTGTTGCCTTCCAAACATGAGCCGCCAGCGGCTTCCGCCGAGTTGCTCCCATAGGTAGGCCGATCGGAGCCCGGCGAACAAAAGGGTGCGAATCCAGCTGACGGTTCTTTCGGATTGTAAAAATTGCGGCTTGCCATGCACGATGATCCGCGGACTCAGGTGACTGATGGTCTGGCTGTAAAGCTCCGCCGCCTGTGCGGCCAGCGCGTCCTCATCTGCATTCTCATGCTCGCGGGGCGTCTCGCGCTCGATACGTTCCAGTTCCTCACCGACGTGGTTTTGCAGGGCTCGATTTTTGCGCAGGTTACGCTCGACTTTGAGCATGGCAATGGCGTACTGCAGGCTCTCCATGTAGCGCTTGTCGCCCTGCAGGACTGACAGCAGAACTTCCACGCCCAGCTTCATTTTGGCCATATCGCCGTAAACATCTTCGATGGAGCGAGGTTCGAGTATGAACAGGCTGCGCAGCATGGCGCTGGCCGCGTACCCGGACCATGTCCCATGGTTGGCCGCTTGCCTGACCAGTTCCGCAGACTGGAAAACACCTGCCAGGGCGAGGGTGCGGTTTTTCATGGAAGCGTCTCCGTTTGCATGGGCGGGGTGTCCATGGTGTCAATGATACCTCCACCCAGGCATTCTTCGCCGTGATACATCACCACCGATTGACCGGGCGTGACCGCGCGTTGGGGGGTATCAAACAGCAGGACCATGTTGTCAGCATCCAGAGTGATGATCTCGCACGCTTGATCGGGCTGCCGATAACGCACCTTGGCCGTCAGCCGGGTGCCCGGTGCCGGCGGCTCGCCAGCGATCCAGTTGAGCTGACTGGCTTGCAGCCGCCTGCTTAGCAACCAGGGGTGGTCATGGCCCTGGCCCACGTAAAGCCTGCCGTTTTCCAGGTCCTTGTGCAGCACGTACCAGGGCCCGTCATCCATACCCCGCCTGCCGCCAATACCCAGACCCTGCCTTTGCCCCAGGGTGTAGAAGGCAAGACCCCGGTGCTCGCCCAGGACGCGGCCTTGCGTGTCCATCATCGGGCCTGGTTGGCTGTGTATGTACCTGGACAGAAATTCGGTGAAGTCGCGCTCCCCGATAAAGCAGATTCCGGTGCTGTCTTTCTTGTCGTGCACGGCGAAACCGGCTTGCTCTGCCAGATGGCGAACTTCGCCTTTGTCCAGGGCTCCAATCGGGAACAGGGTCCGCGCGAGTTGCTCGTGCCCGATGGCATAAAGGAAATAGCTTTGGTCTTTGCCGGTATCCAGGCCCCGCAGCAGCCGGTGACGGCCGTCACGAGACTCGGTGCGGGCGTAGTGACCAGTGGCTATGGTGTCAGCACCCAGGGCTTCTGCCTGTTCCAGAAAAGTTTTGAACTTGATCTCACGGTTGCAAAGAATGTCCGGGTTGGGTGTGCGCCCCGCGCGGTACTCGGACAGGAATTCCTCGAAGACGTTGTCCCAGTATTCGCTGGAGAAGTTCTGGGCGTGGAGTTCGATACCCAGCTTCTCGGCCACATCGGCGGCATCGATCGCGTCCAGCAGGGCAGGGCAGTCACTGAGCCGCTCATCTTCCTCCCAGTTCTTCATGAACATGCCCGCAATGGCGTGCCCACCCTGCTGTAATAGCAGGGCGGCTACGGAGGAATCGACGCCTCCCGACATGGCGACCATGATTTGACGAGTGCTCCCGGGCATGCCCATCAGGTGGGGGCAATGGCCGCTGACTTCAAAGCACGCGCCCATCTGAGGGCCATCTGAGGCCCAGACGGCGGTTTCTGTGGAGGGGCTTTGAGGCATGACTGGGCTGTACTAAAATGACGGGCATGAGCAATGAACTCGAATCACAGCAAAATCGCGGTGTCGTGCTGGAGGAGGCAAGGCCAGAGGTCGGCCTGCCGCCCATGTATCGCGTGGTGCTGCTGAACGATGATTTCACGCCGATGGAGTTCGTGGTCGAAGTGCTGCAGATGTTTTTCGGGATGGACCACGACCGGGCGACGCAGGTCATGCTCCATGTGCATACGCGGGGTAAGGGTGTATGCGGGGTTTTTACCTTTGAAATCGCCGAAACCAAGGTGGTGCAGGTCAACGAATATTCCAGGCAGCATGAGCATCCCCTGAAATGCACACTGGAGCGCGCCTGAAACCATGGGCGGTTGCTGTAGTCCAAGGAATGTATTCGCCAAAGCAAGCGTCATGAGCGCCGGATTCAGTCATGTTCAGTAAAGAACTCGAAGTCACCATCAGCCAGGCCTACCAGGAGGCGCGCAGCCAGCGCCATGAATTCCTGACCGTAGAACATCTGCTGCTGGCCCTGCTGGACAACGCCGCGGCGCAGAGCATCCTGAATGCCTGTGATACCGATCTTGATTCGCTGATGAGAGCGGTTCGGCAGACCATCGGCGAGACGGTGCCGGTGCTGGCCGATGACGACAGCCGCGATACGCAGCCTACGATTGGTTTCCAGCGGGTTCTGCAACGCGCGCTCTACCACGTGCAGTCGGCTGGCAAACAGGAGGTGACAGGCGCTAACGTGCTGGTGGCCATTTTCAGCGAGAAAGATTCGTATGCCACCTACCTGCTGAACAAGCACGATGTCACGCGTCTGGATGTGGTGAATTTCCTGTCGCACGGTATCACCCGTGCCGGTGAGGAGTCCGAGGATGCCGGCGTGACCATGGATGAGGCGCAGGAGGAAGCGGATGAAAAACAGGGCGCGCTGGACAAGTTTTCAGCCAACCTGAACGTGCGGGCCGAAATGGGCCTGATCGATCCGCTAATCGGCCGCGACGCGGAAATTGAGCGCACCATCCAGGTGCTGTGCCGCAGGCGCAAAAACAATCCGCTGTTGGTGGGTGAGGCCGGCGTGGGTAAGACGGCCATGGCTGAAGGTCTGGCCAAGCGCATCGTGGAAAAAGAAGTACCCGAGGTGCTGGCTGACGCCATTATTTATTCCCTCGACCTGGGCGCCCTGTTGGCCGGAACCAAGTACCGGGGTGATTTCGAAAAGCGTCTCAAGGCTGTCCTGGCGGAGCTGAAGGAACAGCCCGGAGCCATCCTCTTTATCGACGAGATTCACACCATTATCGGGGCGGGCGCCGCTTCCGGCGGGGTCATGGATGCCTCCAATCTAATCAAGCCGGTGTTGGCGTCGGATGAGCTCAGGTGTATCGGCTCCACCACCTTCCAGGAATTCCGCAGCGTGTTTGAGAAGGACCGGGCCCTGGCCAGGCGCTTTCAGAAGATCGACATCGTGGAGCCCAGCATTTCAGAAACGATCGATATTCTGAGAGGGCTGAGAAGCCGGTTCGAGGAACACCACCACGTGCGTTATTCGGATGACGCCCTCGTGGCCGCGGCTGAACTGGCGGCGCGGCACATCAATGATCGGCATCTGCCGGACAAGGCCATCGATGTGATCGACGAGGCGGGTGCCCGGCAGCGCCTGTTGCCCGAAGACGAGCGGAAGACGGATCTTGATGAGCATGATATTGAAGACATCGTCGCGCGCATGGCGCGCATTCCCCCCAAGCAGGTTTCGCGGTCGGATCGGGATGCCCTGCGCAACTTGGAGCGCGACCTGAGGCTGGTTGTTTTCGGTCAGGATGAAGCGATCGAGGCCCTCGCCGCCGCCATTAAGATGTCACGCTCAGGCCTGGGTGAGGAAGAAAAGCCCATCGGGAGTTTCATGTTCTCCGGCCCCACCGGTGTGGGGAAGACCGAGGTCACCCGTCAGCTGAGCATGATCATGGGCATCGAGCTGATCCGGTTTGACATGTCCGAATACATGGAGGCGCACTCGGTATCCCGGCTGGTGGGCGCCCCGCCGGGTTACGTCGGTTTCGACCAGGGCGGGCTGCTGACCGAGTCCGTCACGCGCACGCCACATGCGGTGCTGTTGCTGGACGAAATCGAGAAGGCCCATCCGGATATCTATAATGTGCTGCTGCAGATCATGGATCACGGGAAGCTCACAGATGCCAACGGCAGAGAAGCCGATTTCCGCAATGTCATCCTGATCATGACCACCAACGCCGGTGCGAGAGAAAGCGCGCGAAGTTCCATTGGCTTTACCCAGCAGGATCACAGCACCGATTCGCTCGAAGTCATCAAGAAGGCGTTCTCACCTGAATTCCGCAACCGGCTGGATGCCATCATCCCGTTCAAGCCGCTGGATATGAGCGTGGTCCTGCTGGTGGTGGACAAGTTCATCCTGGAATTGGAGGCGCAGCTGCTGCAGAAGGATGTCAGCATCACCGTCAGTACATCCGCCCGTGAGTGGCTGGCTGAGAAGGGTTTTGACCCGAAGATGGGCGCCAGGCCCATGAAGCGAGTCATCCAGGATCAGATCAAGCGACGACTGGCGGATGACCTGCTGTTCGGAGACCTGGCCGCCGGCGGTGAGGTGAAAGTCGACGTTGCAAAGGACGGTGGGCTGGAAGTCAAAGCCACACCGAAGGAAGAGGAGCCGCGAGCCCTTCCGGCTTCGACCTCCTGAGGCTTTACTTCATTCGGTAGGTAATACGGCCCTTGGACAGGTCATACGGTGTGAGTTCTACTTTCACACGATCACCCGTCAGAATTCTGATGTAGTGCTTGCGCATCCTGCCCGAAATGTGGGCGGTGACCACGTGGCCATTATCCAGTTCGACGCGGAACAGCGTGTTGGGAAGGGTTTCAAGCACTTTCCCTTCCATTTCTATGACATCTTCTTTCGCCATAAGGCCCTCCTGAAGTTGCGGAGGCGGTATTGTGCCACTGCTGGGTCCTGATCGAAACCCCGCGCGTCAATCCAGTCCGGGTGTATTATGTTTAGGTACGCGCTCATATAGAGTTGACAGGCAGGCGCATTGGCTTAAAATACGCTTCCTCTCCGCGGGAATAGCTCAGTTGGTAGAGCACAACCTTGCCAAGGTTGGGGTCGCGAGTT
>WTJD01000064.1 GCA_011524975.1 Lysobacterales bacterium | reverse complement strand
GGGCAGCACTGCGCATACGCTCACCCAAGCTCTCCCAAACCTTCCCCAGGTAAGTCATGTCCGCAGACAGCGCAAACTCATCCACGCCTTCCGCGTTGGTGCGCACAATGTAGCCACGATTGCCTTGATCCTGGCGCAAGGTCTCAACCATACCCTTAAGCCGTTCGCGCTCCTGGTCATCCTCGATCCGAACGGACACGCCGATGCCGTCCCCCTCCGGCAGCAGAACAAGAAACCGCGAAGGGATGCTCAGATTGGTGGTCAAACGGGCACCCTTGGTGCCAATGGGGTCTTTTACGACCTGCACGACGATATTGGACTGCTCCCTGACCAGATCCTGGATCAATGGCTGAGGAACTACCTGTTGCTGATCACCTTCCTGGGTATCGTCCGCAGAGAACGCTGGAGGGCGCGCGATGTCTGATGCATGCAGAAATGCGGTTCGCTCCAGCCCGATATCCACGAAGGCAGCCTGCATCCCCGGAAGCACGCGCGAGACCTTGCCCATGTAAATATTGCCGAGATAGCCATAATGGCTGGCGCGATCCAGCCAGACTTCCTGGATCAGTCCATTTTCCACCACCGCCACCCGGGTCTCGGCCGGCGTGATGTTGATTAAAATTTCTTCGCTCACAGGCGAGTTACCCCGACCCGCCAGGCGCCACCTGGCAGACCCATCATGAACCACCCGCTAGGATAGCATTTTGACGTGCGCAAACCCCTGCCCCCTGGTCAGTCGAGCAGCCCTGCCTGATGCAGGAGTGCCGCCGTTTCAAACAACGGCAAACCCATCACGCCGGAGAAACTTCCGTCAATATGGCTGATCCAGCGCGCCGTCAGACCTTGAACCGCGTAAGCACCCGCCTTGTCCATGGGTTCGTCTCCTTTGCAGTACTCAACGATCCAGTCATCCGGAATGGGAGCGAAGGTGACTTGGGTCCGGTTCACGAGGCTCGAGACATGCTGATCGTCCAGCGCGACCGCAACCGCAGAGATCACCTCGTGCTGGCAAGCTGACAGCTTCCTCAGCATCCGCTCCGCCTCTTCGCGAGAGCCCGGTTTGAGCAGAATCTCACCCTTGAGCACCACGATCGTATCCGCACCCAGTGCGGGTGTCACCCGGCCGGCCATGCGCCAGCCCTCGGTTGCCTTGCCCCGGGCAAGGCGCTCTGCATAGACGCCCGGCGACTCACCAGGCAGCAGGCTTTCATCGATATCCGCGTCCAGCGTCGTAAAAGGAACGGCCAGCTGGCCCATCAATTCGTGCCGGCGCGGAGACGCGGAAGCGAGGATGATCTTCATGTGCTCTCAGGCCCTGTGATACGGATGATTCTGCAAGACGGTCCAGGCGCGATAGAGTTGTTCCGCCAGCACAACGCGAACCAGGGCATGCGGCAGTGTCAGCGGACCCAGCGACCACTTCAGCTCAACCCGATCGAGACACTCGGCACCCAGCCCATCAGGGCCGCCAATCAGAAAACAGATGTCCTGCCCCTCTTGCATCCAGCGTTCCAGCCGGCGCGCCAGGTCTGCCGTGGACCAGGCACTGCCTTTCTGCTCGAGCGCAACCGTGCGCATGCCCGATGCGGCCGCCAGCAATGCCTTGCTTTCCTGCTTGCGCAGGCGCTCGATGTCCGCATTCCGCCCCCGGTGGGCTACCGGGATCTCGCGCAGTTGGAGCCCCAGCGTGGGCGGCAGTCTCCGGCTGTAATCCGTCCAGGCCGAACTGACCCAGTCCGGCATGCGCTGCCCCACGGCGGCCACTCTCAGATGCATGGAATCAGGCTTTCGCGCCCGTGCCGGATCGGCGGTCGGCACTGGCCTCCCAGAGTTTTTCCAGGTTATAGAATGCGCGGGTCTGCGGCAGCATCAAGTGCACAATGACGTCATTGAGGTCGACCAGAATCCACTCTGCCTCTCGATCGCCCTCAATACCCAACGGCGCACAACCCGCCTGTTTCGCATTCAACACGACCTTCTCAGCCATGCCTTTGAGGTGACGGGTTGAATTTCCAGACGCGATGACAAGCGTGTCCGTGAGCGAACTTCTGCCGCGCACGTCTATGGTTTGAACATCGATGGCTTTGAGATCCTCGAGGCTGGTCATGACCAGTTCTTGCAGCTGCCCGGAGGTGAGAGGTTCTAACGCTGTTTGTTCGTTCAAATGTTCCGCCGTCAGTGGTCTTCGGATAAGGCGCAATTCTATCGCGTAGGAGAATGGGTACTCAAGCAAACACCTTCCGCACGACTAGCGGTACAGCCCGTGTTCGGAGATGTAGTCAACAACGGCGCCCGGCGCCAGAAAACGCGGGGAGCGGCCCAGGCGGACAAGCTCGCGTATGCGGGATGAGGATATTTCCAGCTGCGTGACTTCGATTTCGCACACCCGCCCGTGCGGGCAGGCAGCGAGCGCTCCAAGGTCTGCCACGGTGTGCATCGCGTAGAATTCCGCAAGCTCGGCCGAATGCTCGGAAACCGTCCCGGGCCTGCGCATGACGGCGATATGGGCCAGCTCGATCAACCGCTCCCAATGGTGCCATTGGTCCAGGCTGGCAGCACTGTCCCGACCAACGATGAGCACCACCGGCCGGTCTCCGGCCTCGGTGCGAATCTCCTGCAGCGTGTCGACCATCCAGGAGGGGCCTGGTCGCTGGATTTCGCGAAGATCGATGCCCAGGCCGGGCAGCGCCGCCGTTGCCCGGCGCAGCATCTCGACCCGATGATGGGCCGGCGTGACCGCGTTGTCCCTGAGCGGTGGCTGACCCGCCGGCAGCAAACGCATGTCGCGCACGCCCAGCCGCTCGCGGACTTCCCATGCCGGGCGCAAATGGCCAAAATGAACCGGGTCGAACGTCCCTCCAAATATACCGATCATGCCGCTCTGGCCCCGGTTGAGCTTCTAGGCCGCGCACACGGCGCAGACCAGTCGATCAAGGCTGTGCCATTCGTCGCCAGACGCCATACCTTTACTCTGCCGGTCAATCATGGACAGCGCCTGGAATACATCGTTGAGCCGCTTGCGAGAAAGCCGGCTGGCCGCCGCGCGCATTGAACCCTGCTTCGCCTGCCAGATGTTGAGACGACGAAACATGTGCTGCTCGCTTTGCCCGGCGGCGCGTCCGGCGCGAAAGGCTTCAAGCAAGGTGAATTCACGATACAGAGCGCCCGTGATCAACTGGATGGCGATTCCGGCCCGCCGCAAGCCCGAGGCCATTCTCAGGCCCTCAGCGGCCCGGCCGGCCAGCATGCAGTCGGACAGTTGGAAACTGTCGAACTGGGCGCTGTCGGCGACGGCCTTGTGCACATCGTCCGCCGTCAGTTTTCCCGGCCCCTTTATCAGTAGCAATTTCTCGATCTCCTGGCGGGCAGCCAGGAGGTTTCCTTCGAGCCGCTCGGACAGCATCATGACCGCCTCCCGCTCCGGTTTGAGCCCCACGGCTTGCAGGCGGCCAGAGATCCAGCCAGGCATATCCGCGGGCTTCACCGGCCAGATGTCGAGCCTCACGCCCGCTTTGTCCAGCGCGCCCGCCCATTTGGAATTTCGGGAGCTTTTATCCCACTGCTCCTCGCAGCTGATGACCAACAGGGTATCGGGGTCCGGGCTGGCCGCCCATTCCGTCAGCGCCTTGCTGCCATCCCGGCCGGGCTTTCCCTTGGGCATCCTCAGGTCAATGATTTTTCGGGACGCAAACAGCGAGGGGGCCATGCCGGCATCGGCCAGGGACTGCCAATCAAAGTCTTTACTGACCTGAAGCAGCTCACGCTCCAGGAAGCCTTCGGCCTTCGCGGCGGCAAAAACAAGATCACGGCTTTCCTCGACCAGGAGCGGTTCCTGACCGGCAATCAGGTAAAGAGGCGCAAGACCGCCCTGAAGATGGTCCGGCAACTGCTGAATGCGAATCGGCACCGCTCAGGATCCGGCCGTGCCCAGCCTGCGAAGCGTCAATCTGGCCAGTGTGTCGGCCATTTCCCGGCGCAGCTGCTCATCCTCCTGCGCGGCGCCGAGGATGTCTCGTTCGTCAAAGCTGATGACGCGGCTCTGCTCCAGCGTCTGCTCGCTGACGAGCACATTTCCCTCCGCGTCAAGCAGGGAAAACTTCACCGTGTGACGTAAGCGGTATTCCCTGACCCGGGCATTATCGCCGATGGTCAGAATCTCCTTGCGGACCCGGTTCAACGGCACCTGCAGCACCGACGTGCCCGATGCATCCTCTACCAAGTCACTGCCGTTTTGTTCCAGCAGGATAGAAAGGCGTCGGGCGTAATCGCTGTAGGGGTCCTGAACAACCATTCGCACCAGCGCCATTTCGGCCGGCAACTCCGCCTGTTGTGGAAGATGGAAACCACATCCCGCCAGGGCCAGTGCGAACAACACGGTTGAGATCCACCGGGACACGGTTCAAGCCACCACAATGTTCAGCAGCCGGTCCGGAATATGGATGACCTTGCGAATCGCGCCATCGGCAAGATGGCGCTGAACATTGGCTTCCGCCAACGCGGCCGCCTTTACGGCATCCTTGTCACTGCCGGCCGGCATCTCCAGCCGCGCTCGCACCTTGCCGTTCACCTGGACCACGACCTGCACGCTGGAACGTTGACGGGCCGACTCATCGACTTCTGGCCAGGCGGCATCCATCAGGGGACCCGATTCACCCAGCCGGTGCCAGAGTTCATCGCAGATATGCGGTGTGATCGGCGCCAGCAAGCGAACAATGCCTTTCCAGGCCTCGTCCCGAACCGCCCCACCCTCTGGGCTGTCGTCATTGAACCTGCTCAGGTGGTTGGTCAGCTCCATGATGGCTGCAATGGCGGTGTTGAAGGTGTACCGGCGCGCGATATCGTCACCGACCTTGGCAATGGTGTCGTGCAGCATGCGCCGGATGTCTTTTTGCTGACCGGTCAATGCACCCGTATCCAGGCGATCGTAAGGGCCAGCCTCGACGTGCTTCATGACCTGCGACCAGAGGCGCTTCAGATACCGAAAAGCGCCCTCGACGCCGGAATCGGACCACTCCAATGACTGATTGGCCGGTGAGTCCGAAACCGAGAACAAACGGACGGTATCGGCGCCATAACGATCCACCATACTTTGTGGGTCGACACCGTTGTTCTTTGACTTCGACATTTTCTCGACGCCGCCTACCATGACCGGTTGCCCGTCTTCATGCAGCGTGGCGCCGAGCGGCTTGCCTTTCTCGTCACGATCCACATCGACATCCGCGGGATTGAACCAGTGGACGCTGCCATCGGCCTCCTCGCGGTAGTAGGTGTCGGCAACCACCATCCCCTGGCACAACAGGCGGGTGGCCGGTTCATCGCAATGCACCAGCCCCTCGTCACGCATGACCTTGTGGTAGAAGCGAAAATACATGAGGTGCAGGATGGCGTGCTCGATGCCGCCAACGTACTGGTCTATCGGAAACCAGTAATTCACGCGATCATCCACCATGGCATCCGCCCCGGGGCAGGCGTAACGGTGCATGTACCAGGAAGACTCCATGAAGGTATCGAACGTGTCCGTTTCGCGCTCGGCGGCGCCACCGCAACCGGGGCAGGTGGTTTTGCGCCAGTCAGGGTCTGCCTTGATGGGCGAGCGAACGCCCATGAATTCGACATCCTCGGGCAGCAGGACAGGCAGCTGATCCTCCGGAACGGGAACCGCGCCGCAATCCGGGCAATAAATGACCGGTATCGGGCAGCCCCAATAGCGTTGCCGGCTGACGCCCCAGTCACGCAGACGGAAATTGACTTTGCGCTCGCCCATGCCCTGCTTTTCAAGCCACGCGGTCGCGGCCTCTTTGGCCTGGGCGACCTCCATGCCGTCCAACCAGTCGCTGTTGATGGCCGGGCCGTCCTCGACCCAGGCCTCGCCTTCCCAGCTCTCGGGCGGCTGCACCGTGCGAACGATCGGCAGGTCATGAACCCTGGCAAAATCCCAGTCGCGCTGGTCCTGGCCGGGAACAGCCATGATGGCGCCCGTGCCATAACCCATCAGGACATAGTCGGCGAGATACAGCGGGACCGGTTTTTCCGTAAACGGATTGAACAGGTAAGCGCCCGTGAACACGCCACGTTTTTCCAACGCGCCGCCCTCCGCCATCCGATCTTCCTCGCTGGCAGAGGCGGCCTGGTCCACAAACGCGGCGACGGCCGCAGCCTGCTCCGCGGCGGTGATTCGGGCAACCAGTTCATGCTCCGGAGCCAGTACGGCATAGGTCATCCCGAAAGACGTGTCAGGGCGAGTCGTGAAGACCCGCACGCCCAGCCCGTCCGGGTGAGGGGCGCCATGCTCGTCACAAACCTTCATTTCGAATTCGCAGCCCTCGGACCGGCCAATCCAGTTACGCTGCATGATCTTGACCGCGTCGGGCCAACCCTCGAGCGCGTCAAGCTCGCGGAGCAGTTCCTCGGCATAGTCCGTGATTTTCAGAAACCACTGGGGGATCGACTTGCGCTCCACCACGGCACCGGAACGCCAGCCCCGGCCGTCAACGACCTGCTCATTGGCCAGAACGGTCTGGTCAACGGGATCCCAGTTGACCTCCGCGTCTTTTCTGTAGGCCATGCCCTTCTTCATCAGCCGGGTGAACATCAGCTGCTCCCAGCGGTAATAGTCGGGCTTGCAGGTGGTGACCTCTCGCGACCAGTCGTATCCAAACCCCATGCGGTCGAGCTGCGAGCGCATATGTTCGATGTTCTGGTAGGTCCAGCTGGCGGGCGCCGTCTTGTTCTTGATGGCCGCGTTCTCGGCCGGCAGGCCAAAAGCGTCCCAACCCATGGGCTGCAGGACATTCTTGCCCAGCATTCGATGGTAGCGGCTGATGACGTCACCAATCGTGTAATTGCGCACATGGCCCATGTGCAGCGCACCTGAAGGATAAGGCAGCATGGACAGGCAGTAGAACTTCTCCCGGGAGGGATCTTCCGTGACGGCAAACACGTCGTCCCGCCGCCACTGTTGCTGGACGCGCGATTCGATCTCAGCGGGATTGTAGTTTTGCTGGGTCATCGGACCAACCTGGAAAAGGACATGGAATATATCTGACAGGCTGAAAGCTTAACTGACCCCCCGTCGGCAGGAAACCCCTTGCCCCATCCTTTCGCTGGATACCGACACCGCTGAGCGCATGCCCATCAGGAACGCGCGCGGATGTATCCCAGCAGCCCGCTCAGCCCGGGCAGATCAACCGCTTCGCCCGCGAGACCGCTTTGCACCTCTGGCGCCAGCTGTTTGCCCAGTTCCACGCCCCACTGGTCGAAGGCGTTGATGTCCCACAGCGCGCTCTCCACAAACACCTTGTGCTCATACAGCGCGAGCAGCCTGCCGAGATTTTCGGGCGTGAGTTCGTCCAGCATCAGCACCTCGCTCGGACGATTGCCGTGGAAGACCCGGTGAGGCAGCAGATCTTCCGCGCCACTCACGCCGTCGGATTTCATCTGCTCCAGTGTTTCGCTGCTGGACCGCCCGCAAGCCAGGGCCGTGGCCTGGGCCAGCATGTTGGCCAGCAATTCGCTATGGGCCTCGGTATCACCGTGCGACGGCCTGATCACGCCGACGAAATTGACCGGAACGACGTCCGTGCCCTGGTGCAGCGCCTGGAACACGGAGTGCTGGGCCTCCGTCCCGCTCTCACCAAAAACAACCGGACTGGTGGCATGGTCACAGGGCGACCCGTCCGTGGTCACGGCCTTGCCGTTCGATTCCATGATGACCTGCTGCAGGTGGCTGTGCAGCAAACGCAGCCTGGAATCGTATGGAAACACCGCCCATGAGCCGAATCCGCAGACATTCCTGTGCCAGACCCCGATCAAGCCCATCAGGATGGGCATGTTGTCCGCTGGCTCGGCCTCCAGAAAATGCCTGTCCATGTCGGCAGCGCCGGCCAGCAATCCCTTGAACGCCTTTGGCCCCATGGAGGCCGCGGCACTCAGGCTCACCGCAGACCACAGCGAGTACCGTCCACCCACCCAGTCGGGCAAATAGAAGACATTTTCCGCGGGGATGCCAAAAGCGACTGCTTTTTGGTCCGCGCCGGTGACCGCGAACAGCCTTCTGGCCACTTCGGCATCATCAAGTGACTGAGCCAGCCAGTCCCTCACATGCCGCGCATGCAAGAGCGTGTCCCCGGTCGTGAAACTTTTCGAAGCAGCCACCATGATGGTCGTCCTGGGATCCAGCGATGGCAGCAACGCTTCCCTCGCATGCGCGTCAACCGAGCCCAGAAAATGTAGACGTGGCACCGACCCGGCCCGGCTGCCCAGGGCCTCGTGGATGAGCTGGGTGCCCAGCAGAGATCCCCCGATCCCGATATGGATAATATCGGTGACCGCGGCTGGCCGCTCTCCGGACAGGCGCCCCTCATGCAAAGCGCCCGCAACATCGAGCATGTCCTTCACGGACTGCAAAGCCCGCTCTGCGTCCTTGGGACGCTGCGCCTGTTCAACGCAATTGCCGCGCAGAAGCATGTGCAGGGCTGGACGTTTTTCTGTGAGATTCACCGCATCGCCAGCAAACAAACGGTCGCGGGCTTTCAGCACGCCGCGCGTGTGGACGCGCTCCAGCAGCGCCGTTTTCGCCGCCTCGTCGATATGGACCCGGGAGTAATCCATCAACAATCCGCCCAGACGACAACTGAATGAGTCGAATCGACCGGGATCGGAGAGCATTTCGGCCATCGGGCGGGCCTTCAAATCATTGTTGTATTTCTGCAACACTTTATCCATTGAGCTTTTCCCAATCAGGATGAATAAGGCCAAAGCCATGCGTTAAAAGAGAGAGGGATATCACAGAGCCAGTGAGCCCCACGGCGAAAGGTGATGGTGATACGACGGCTGCTGAAATGCAATACCCCCGTGCGGCAACCGACATAACCTTCTGATAATAAGACCTTTAATCAAATCAATCGGACCAAAAACGCAGGCCAAAAAAAACCTCTCCCCCGTGTGGGGGAGAGGTAGCTTTTTGGAGTGATGTACCCGTCTTTCGCGCCCTGCGTCCTTGGAGAACGTTGCACTTTCGCCAAGGTTGGTGGTAATAATACCACTAACCCCACAAAAAGCCAAGTAGGTTGTTGTTTTAATTCCACGGCTCCCTCAGTCCGTGTCGACCACGGAGACCCCTGACTCGGGCAATCCCTGCAACAGGTGTTGCACACGCCCTCGGGCCGGTATCACCAGCCCCGGATCGATCTCCGCCATCGGCATCAACACAAACCGGCGCCGATGCATTTGGGGATGCGGAACCACCAATCGTTCAAGGTGCAGGATAAGGTCACCGGCAAGCAACACGTCGAGGTCGATCAGGCGCGGCCCCCAGCGCCGGCCGGAACGAACTCTGCCCATACGGCCTTCAATGTCCTGTAACCGCCCAAGCATGACCATGGGTTCCTGAGGGCTGTCCAGGGCCACAACCGCGTTGACAAAATCGGGTTGATCACGGTGGCCCCACGGAGCGGTGCGATACATCCGGGATACCCTTCTGAGCGAGATTCCCGGCTGTGATGAAAGCTCGGTCAGCGCCGTTTTGACATGGGCAGCGGGGTCACCGAGATTGCTACCCAATCCGATCCAGTATCGCATTACTGCCGGCCTTGACCGCCTCGTTTCCTTGACCGTGATCGGCGCCTTCGCGGCCGCCTTTTCACCGGTTCGCCCTGGGTTGACGGCCGCTCTTTTTGCGCCTGTGTCCAGAATGCCGCCAACTCGGCCAGACGCTCGTCTTCCTCAGCGCGCAGCAAAAGGAAATCGTAAGCGGCCCGAAACTTGGGATGACTCAATATCCGCATGGCCCTGCGACCTTTTGTGCGGTTAAGCCGGTACTGCATCAGCCAGATTTCACGGGTGACGGTACTGAACCGGCGCGGGAGCGCGGTCCGTCTCACCTGCTTGAGAATCACCTCTTCAGCCGCCTGCTGCAAGGCCATGTAGGCGGGCTCGCCCCGCTCCATGAGCGCCTCGTGGCGTGCCTGCACCGCAGGCCAAAGCAATGCCGCATACAGGAACGCGGGCGTGACGGACTTGCCTTCCTCAACGCGCTCATCCGTGTTCAGCAGGGCCGCGCGCAACAGCGGCCTGATGTCCGCCTTTCCGGGTTGCCGGCCGGGCTGGAGCGTGGGAAAGAGCACCCGTGTCAGGCGGAATCGCTGCAGCGCTTCCAAGGTTCTGGCAGCGTGCCCGGTCAAGAACAGCTTGCATACCTCTTCGAACAGCCTGGCCGGAGGAATGTCTTCCAGCAATCCGCCAAGTTCGGCAATGGGCTCGAGCGTGGCCGGATCCGGCTCCACGCCGAGCTTTGCCACGAACCTCGCGGCTCGCAATAAACGAACCGGATCTTCCCGGTAGCGGGTAACCGGATCCCCAATCAGCTTCAGTCGACGCTCTGCGAGATCTTCGAATCCGCCCACAAAATCGCGCACTTCACCGGTAACGGGATCCATAAACAACGCATTGATGGTGAAGTCCCGTCGAACCGCATCTTCCTCCAGCGTGCCCCACACGTTGTCGCGAAGAATCCGGCCATCGGCGTGTTTATGCCCGGCGGCAATGGATCGCCCGGGGCCGCGGAATGTCGCTACCTCGACCAGGGTCCCCCGATAGCGAACATGGGCCAGTCGAAAACGCCGCCCAATCAGCAGACACTTGGGAAAGACCACCTTGACCTCGTCCGGCGTCGCATCGGTCGCCACGTCGAAATCCTTAGGCACCTTGCCAAGAATCAGATCACGAACACTGCCACCCACGATATAGGCCTCATAACCGGCGTGCTGCAGCCGGCGGACGACCTCAGTGGTGTGTGGACACAAATCCTTCACCGCGAGACCATGCCGTTCCGCGGGTATCACAATGGAATCTTTGATGCTAAAAACCCTGGAATGTGTTTATGTTTCAGCGCCATCCAATCATCCTTACGGATGGACAGCGAACCCGCCTTAGTTTACCATGTCGGCCCGTTTTGGCGGAGTGTTCAACACCATCGCAAAGACGGGATTCCGGTCGGAAATAAGGCCCGCGGGTCAGCCGGAATAAACGAGATACCGCCCGAGGTGCTGGAGAGGCGCTCTCGGAGGTGAAATAAGCGGGTTTTGGTCACATTTTGGACACATGACCCCCGAGGCTCCCTTCGTCTAGCGGTCAGGACGCCGCCCTCTCAAGGCGGAAACACGAGTTCGATTCTCGTAGGGAGCGCCAGCAACCCTGACAGGCAGAGCGAATCCAGCCCCATGACTTTTGTCGTTACCGAGAACTGCATCAAATGCAAATACACCGACTGCGTCGAGGTATGTCCCGTGGATTGCTTCCACGAGGGGCCCAATTTCCTGGTCATTGACCCGGAAGAATGTATCGACTGCACCCTGTGTGAACCCGAATGCCCTGCCGAAGCCATTTTCCCCGAGGACGATCTGCCTTCAGGGCAGGAACATTTCCTTGAACTCAACGACGAGTTGTCTCGGATCTGGCCGGTCATCACGGAAATGAAAGATCCCCCGCAAGACGCTGCCGAGTGGGACGGCAAGCCGGACAAACTGGACCTGCTCGAGCGTTAACCCCGTCCGGGTGAGGCCCCGGCGATCAGCCCAGGCGCTCCATGAAAATACCCAGTACGTGCTCGGCGGCGCCGGTGTCCGCCGGCGTGCCCGTGTTGTACTGGAGGTAGACTCGCGTTTGCTCGCCATCTGCTTGCAGGCGCGTCTTGTAGGCCCCGGAATAGTTGGCTCCCCGATCGTTGCGCCAGAACATCATCTTCTGGAAAAAACTGCGGCTGTCCGTATTCATCTGGAAATACTCGAACGTGTACGCGCCGTTCTCCTCGCGCTCCAGCACCCGCATACCGCTGCGCTCGATCGCGAATCCCAGGCGGCGCGCGACGCTCTCTGGCGTATCCTTTACCTGCAGGTATACCCCATCCGCCGACCACGCCATGAACGCGTTGGTATCACCGCGACCGCCGGTGGCCACCGCCCTGGGCGGTCCGGGGCTGAGTTCATCACCGGAGGGCATGCGCATGGGCGGAACAGCAATCTGCACCGGTCGCACGAAAACCAGTTCATCCAGGTCCTCGGGCACCGTTAAGGGGGCTCCATCCCTGCTCTCCACATACTCGGGTGGCTTATCCCTGAACAGGGAACAGGCCGGGAGGGACACCACCAAAATTGACCCGAGCACCAGGGTCTTGATCCAATCTGACTTCATAGCAATGGCTTCTTTCTCGCTTCCGCGCGTATGGCGCGCCGAATGACCGCATGGCCACACTTCAAGGGGCTGCGTCCCTCGCATATCATTCCGAGCCGCTTCCATATTGGCAGCGCACCCATCAGGATGCACGGAAACCGACAGGCCTTGGAACACCGATGAACGGGCCTCGGCAACGTGGCGGCCATGGTACTTGCGGACCCCGCTCCTGACAAGTATCCTGCCGAGAGTTCCGGTGGCCGGGATCTGGCCCCCACCACGCACGAATACTGAGGTGCTTATGGTCCAGCTTGGTCAACCCGTAGACGACTTCAAACTACCCGCCACTGGCGACAAACACCTGGCACTTCACGACTTCAAAGGACAGAAACTGGTCCTTTACTTCTACCCCAAGGACAACACACCCGGCTGCACCCGCGAGGGGCAGGAATTTCGCGACGCATTCGAAGCCTTCCAGGCTGCCGGCGCCACCATTCTCGGCGTTTCACGGGACAGCGTGCGCACCCATGAGAATTTCTGCGCCAAGCACGCTTTTCCGTTCGATCTGATTTCAGACGCAGACGAGTTACTCTGCAAACAGTTCGATGTGATCAAGGAAAAGAATATGTATGGCCGCAAATACATGGGCATCGAGCGCAGCACTTTTCTGATCGATGAAAACGGCGTGTTGCAGGCGCAATGGCGCAAGGTCAAGGTGCCGGGTCATGTTGAAGAGGTCCTTGAAGCCGTCAAGAAGCTGTAAGCAATCTGGGAGATCCTGCCCGAATGGGAAAAAACAAACGGCTGTACGTCGTTGACACCAATGTGTTGATGCACGACCCCACCGCGCTGTTCCGGTTCGAAGAACACGACATTTTCATTCCAATGATGGTGCTGGAGGAACTCGACGCCGCCAAGAAAGGGCTGTCTGAAGTCAGCAGGAACGTGCGGCAGGTGAGCCGGTTCATTGGAGAGATGATGAACCACCAGGGCGCCACCGACCTGGCGGACGGGCTGGAACTGCAAATCCCCGACGGTCTCGATCTGCCACAAAGCCGGGGACGACTCTTCTTCCAGACCCGGATGCCGGAAAAACATTCAAACCTGCTTCGCGACGGGTCCTTCGCCGACAATGAAATCCTCAGTACCGCTGTCTCCCTGAAAGAGAGCAGCGAGGCGCAGGACGTTATCCTCGTCTCCAAGGACATCAATCTGCGCATCAAGGCGGCCATTGTCGGCGTCACAGCCGAGGACTATTTCAATGACCGGGCGCTCGATGACCTGAGCCTGCTTTACAAGGGGATGGAAACCAGGAGCCAGTCATTCTGGGATGAGCGCCCCGATGTGGATTCCTGGAGTGAAGGGGGCGATACGTTTTATCGGGTTCCCCGACTGGAAGATGAAAACTGGTACCCCAACCAATGTATCGTGATCGGTGAGGGCGAGGGCGTCGAGGCCATCGTGAGCTCGGTTCATGAAAACCACGTCATCCTCCGCCTCGTTTCCGACTATTCCAATGGAAAACAGAGCGTCTGGGGCATCCAGGCGCGAAACCGGGAGCAGAATTTCGCCCTCAACCTGTTGATGAATCCGGATATCGACTTCGTCACGCTGCTCGGCACCGCCGGCACCGGCAAGACATTACTGACCCTGGCAGCGGGGCTGGCTCAAACCCTGGACGACTCCTGTTATTCGGAGATCATCGTGACCCGGGCCACCGTTTCCATCGGGGAGGACATCGGCTATCTGCCCGGCACCGAGGAGGAAAAAATGACGCCCTGGATGGGCGCGCTGACAGACAACCTGGAGGTGCTCACCCAACCCCAGGAGGGCGGCGAATGGGGCCGCGCCGCCACCAATGACCTGCTGGCCAATCGCGTCAAGGTTCGCTCACTCAACTTCATGCGCGGCCGAACCTTTTTCAATCGCTATGTCATTATCGACGAAGCGCAGAACATCACGCCAAAACAAATGAAGGCGCTGCTCACCCGGGCCGGGCCGGGCACCAAGATGGTCTGCCTGGGGAATGTCGAGCAAATTGACACGCCGTATCTGACGGAAACGACCTCTGGCCTGACCTATGCCGTCGACCGTTTCCAGGACTGGGAACATGGCGGCCATATCACCCTCAGGCGGGGTGAGCGATCCAGGTTGGCGGATTTTGCCTCGGAGGCGCTGTAACCCAGGAACGGCAGGTCAGGCGGGGTCCTGGGTAACGCTGTCCGCCGGCGCCTCATCGGCATCGGCCTCGCTCACTTCCTGCGCCCGGGGCCAGGCCTGAAGAACCGCCTTGACCAGCGTGGCCAGCGGTATCGCGAAGAAGACACCCCAGAAACCCCATAGCCCGCCAAACACCAGGATTGCGACAATGATCGCCACGGGATGCAGGTTTACGGCTTCGGAAAACAGCCAGGGTACCAACACGTTGCCATCCAGTAACTGGATGACGCCGTAGGCGATCATGACCTTGCCGAAATCCCATCCCCAGCCCCACTGAAAAAATGCCACCAGGGCGATGGGCAAGGTGACCACCGCCGCCCCAATGTAGGGGATGAGAACGGAAAACCCGACCAGCGTCGCAAGCAGGGCGGCATATTGCAGGTCCAGGGCCAGGAAGGTGATATAGGTGACCGCACCAACGATGACGATTTCACCGACTTTTCCACGCACGTAGTTGGCAATCTGCGCCTCCACTTCCACCCATACTTTGGTCACCAGATAGCGTTCACGCGGCAGATAGGAGGTAATCCAGCCGATGAGCTGAGCCTTGTCCTTGAGCAGAAAGAACACCAGGACAGGCACCAGTACGAGAAAAACCAGCAGCCCAATGATGCTGGCCGCAGAAGCCAGCGACCAGCTGAGCAGGCTTTGCCCTACGCCCGCCAATTCGTCACCAAGATTGGAAATCAGCCTGCTGATCTGCTCCTCGGAGACCATTTGCGGATATCGCTGTGGTAATTGCTCCAGCAACAACTGCCCCTGGGCGATGTAGTTGGGCAGCTGCTGCACCAGTTGAGTCAACTGCACCGACAGTCGGGGCACCAGGCCAAACAGGAGAAACACCAGGATGGCCATGAACAGCAGGAAAACCAGCACGACCGCCAACAATCGCTTCATGCCCATGCGTTGAAGCCGGATCACCACCGCCTCCAGCAGGTATGCGATGACGATACTGGCAAACACGGGGGCCAGCATCCGGCCCAACCCGATCACGACGAGGAAACCCACCAGGAGAATCAGACCCAGCAGAACCACCTGGGGATCAGAAAACGTGCGCTTGAACCAGGCCTTGAGCAAATCCATATCGGGTTCCTGGCTAGGGATCAGACAGAGCCGGTGTCAACGCGGCTCGTGATGACGAGAGTCAGAAGTCCAGCGTCCAGTACGCTTCGACTTCGACGTTCTGGTCCAGATCTTCGCTGACCACGCCCAACACGCTGCCGCCAAAGGCGTATTCGGCCGGCGCGTATGCGGCGTTCAGGCTGAACCGGCTGCGCTCACCCGTTCGACGGCTGTAGCCCAACATCATGGCGTTGTCCGCAAGACTGGCATCAAGCGCCTGGCTGAGCGCGGCAGAGGTCGGCAACGGTTGCGAACGAGAGCTGAAATCGAAGCGCCACTCGTTGTCCTTGCCATCACTCCATGTCCAACCGACGGAGTAGACGGTCAGATCATCCCAGGAGAAATTCGGGCTGGTCGAATCGCCCAGCATGGAGAGAAACCGGTCCGGCAGATAACGGCTGGGAAAAGCGTCGATGCTGCTGTACATGACGTGCTGGACAGACAGGTTTAGCCAGGTACGCTCGCTGGCTTGCATGGCCAGCCCAACCGACGCCCGGGCGGGAATGTCCAGGTCTGCCGGCTGAGAGTAAATCCCGTTGTAATGCGCGAACTCCTCCATATCGATCCTGGACTGGAAGCCCGCATCCACAGCGAGCCCGGGCACCAGTTCCTGCCGCACGGCCAGGCGAACGCCGGCGCCGTATCCGGTTTCCTGGTAGGGGGAGTAGCTCATGGGTTGGACAAAAGCGGGTACCGAAGACTGGAAGCTGCGCATGCCCAGATTGGCAACGCCATAGCTCTGGTAGGCAAACACAGCGGATACGCCCAGCACCTGCCCCTCGTCAAACTGGTGTACCAGCCCGGGCGCCAGCATCTGACGCTCAAAACCCAGGCCCGGCGCGCTGAACCCGTTGTACGCGTCCAGCGGCTGAATGTTCTTGCTGCTCTGCCAATCGACCTGCATCTGGAAACTGGAACGACTCTTGCCAAACAGCGGCTCAGCGAACGACGGCAAAATGGCGACGGATTCTTCGTCCATCCAGGAAATACGCAGCGGTTCGGCGTCCAGATCGATCATGAAATCCGGCGTCAGCTCGCGCGCGAGGTAGTTCTGCCACGGGCCCAGTTCGAATCCCAGCACGTAGAAGGGTGTGAGCCCGGAACCGCCTGCGGTGAAAGCGGCCATGGGAAGCTGCAAAGGCTGGGCAGCCGCCAGCGCGGGGAGCACCCCCACGAACGCTGCCAGCACTCGAAACAGTCGTTGTTTCACTTCCCTTGCCTCTACTCTTTCACAACACGCAAATCGACAGATCGCAATATGGCAGGAATACAACACAAAGTCAATGCGCGCGCCCCTTCATCGGCCCAGTTTACGAACCTTCTATCAAAATACTGAATTGTCCGGTAAGCCGCTGAAAAACAACACATCGCGTCGGGCGAGGCTGATGCATTGTGCCGCAGGCAGTCGCCAGGCCCGTTCGCGACGAGGGCGCCTGGGCTGTTGCTGGAAAACAACAGCCCCAGCGGGTTTGGTTTTCCTCAGTCCAGGTGGTCGATGACCGCACCGGCCAGGCTGTCGGTCGTGCCATGGCCACCCACGTCCGGCGTGAGCCGCTCAGTGTCGCCTTCCCGCAGAGCTTCCCGGATGGCGTCACGAAGACGCCGTGCCTGCGCTTCCATGCCCATATGCGTCAGCATTTGGGCGCTGGCCAGCATCAGGGCCATCGGGTTGGCAATCTTCTGACCGGCGATATCCGGCGCCGAACCATGCACCGCCTCGAACATGGCGCTGGTTTCACCGATATTCGCGCCCGGGGCAAGGCCCAGGCCGCCAACCAGCCCCGCGCACAGATCGGAAATGATGTCACCGAAGAGGTTGGTCGTCACAATAACATCGAACTGCCAGGGGTTGAGCACCAGCTTCATGCAGGTCGCATCGACGATCATTTCCTCGGTCTCGATATCCGGGTATTCCTTGGCCACTTCCCTGGCCACGTCCAGGAACATGCCGGAAACGTGTTTGAGGATGTTGGCCTTGTGCACGATGGTCACTTTTTTCCGGCCAGCACGGCGGGCCAGTTCATAGGCATAGTGCGTGATCCGGGAGCAGCCTTCGCGGGTCACGACCATCTTCGATTCCGCCCGCTGGCCGTCTTCACTGATCTGCGCGTCCGCCGCCAGGTAGGCGCCCTGGGTGTTTTCCCGCACGGTGATGATGTCGATATCTCCGAAATGCGAACGCGTGCCCGGCATGGAGACCACGGGGCGCACGTTGGCATACAGGTCAAAGGCCTTGCGCAAGGTGACATTGATGGAGCGGAAGCCCTTCCCTACCGGGGTCGTCAGGGGGCCCTTCAGCAGGATACGGTTACGCTCGATGGACGCCATGGTCTCAGGCGGCAGAAGCTCTCCGGTCTCCTCCAACGCGACGAGACCCGCGCTGGCATACTCATACTCCAGGCCAACATCCAGCGCATCAAGCACCCGAAGGGTCGCGCTCATGATTTCGGGGCCAATCCCATCGCCCGGAATAACCGTGATCTTTCTAGCCATCTGCTCTCACCTCGTTGACAACGCCGCATGCTGCTGCGCGCGGCGGGAAAAGGTGGCGAATTATACAGGGTGGAAGCATCCGGGGCGCGCAAAACCCCGAACAGGCTCTGATGCGGCAGGATCAGGGCCGGGAAACTTGAATCCGGAAAGTGAGGGTCATAACCTTAGTTGAGCACGCTACGGGCGCCCAGGTTCCGGCTTTGGCCCAGAACCTGGCCGCGAAAGCGCTGTCTCATACGGATACTTGGTATGCGAGTATCAACAACCTCGGGAACTTCATGCGCTCGTTCAAATCATTCAGACCAGGACTACCGAAATTACTGCTGCTGTCAGCGGTGCTGCTGCTCTCGACGTCAGCCGGCGCCCAGACCAGCCGGGTGCCACTGCCGGACATGGGCAATTCGGCTTCCACCATCCTGAGTGACCGGGAAGAGGCCGAATACGCTCGCGAAATGATCAGGCAGCTGCGCCACTACGATCTACTCATTGAAGACCCTCAGGTACTGGCCTATTTCGAAGACATGGGCTTTCGTCTCGTATCCCGCAGCGATCGTCCCGAGCAGGTATTTACCTTCGTGGTCATGAACGAGCCGGCCATCAACGCGTTTGCCGCGCCGGGCGGGCTGGTGGCGCTGCACAGCGGCCTGATACTGGCGGCGGAAAGCCCGCATGAAGTGGCTGGCGTGCTCGCCCACGAAATTGCCCATGTGACGCAGCTGCACCTGTATCGCGCGTTTGAAAACGCCAAGGCCATGACGCTGCCCATCGCCCTTGCGACCCTGGGCTTGATACTGGCCGGGGGCGGAGACGGAGAGGTCATTTCCGGAGCGCTGATGAGCGCCCAGGCCATGTCGACGCAGATG
>WTJD01000001.1 GCA_011524975.1 Lysobacterales bacterium | reverse complement strand
TGGCGGAGAGGGAGGGATTCGAACCCTCGATGGGCTTTTAACCCATACTCCCTTAGCAGGGGAGCGCCTTAAGCCACTCGGCCACCTCTCCTAAAAACTGATTGTCACCCGCATTTTTCAACAGCTCGGGCTTCTGTTGGGCGGCGCTCCCATGGAGCGCGTTACTCCGGGGCCGTCTTCGCTTTGCTCAGACGTTCCCACCTGTTCCCGGCAGATGGGTAAGCCACCCGGCGGCCTCTCCCGCTAACAGGGAGCGCAAGGATAACGACTGTCGCAGGCCGGGTAAAGCGGAGAATCAACCGGTGGCTGGTATCAGCCTAGTCAGCGTTCTCGCGTTCCTTCACGATGCGTTGGAAAATTTCTTCCCGGTGAACCTGGACTTCGGGTGGCGCGTCAATCCCAATCCGGATTTGATTGCCCTTAACCCCTAATATGGTAACGGTGACGTTTTCACCGATGACGAGTTTCTCACCTACCCGCCTTGTTAGTATGAGCATGAGTACCTTCCTTTTGACCCATGCGATGGCTCTCTAGCGAACCCTCACATCTTTTGCGACACGAACGTCATACCATCCCCAATATGACATCTAGTTTTTCTTACCTGCCCAGTCCAAAACCGAAGCCAGCGCGGCATCCAGTTTTTCGGGTTGGTTGCCTCCGGCCTGGGCAAAATCGGGTCTACCACCTCCTTTACCCCCAACCTGGGCTGCGACGAAATTCACCAAGTCTCCCGCCCTGAATGAAGCGGTCAGATCCTTGGTAACTCCGGCGGCTATGCGAACCTTACCATTTTCCGCGCCCGCAAGCACAATAATCGCACTGCCCAGCACATCTTTCAGATGGTCCACACTGTCCCGGAGCGCACGGGCATCCGCGCCGTCATTCCTGCTGGTCAACACCTTGATACCATCTATGTCTACCGCGGAGGCGGCCAACTCGTCGCTGCTGGAGCTCGCCAGGCTGGACTTGAGCGCGTCCACTTCCTTCTCCAGTGCCCTGCTCCGCTCCAGCAACTGTTCCAGCCGCTGGTCGACGGCATCAGGTGAAACCTTAAGCATGGCGGCAATATGGTGCAGACGCGTATCAACCTGCTGCATATTTTCGACCGCCTGTTCACCCGCAACGGCAACGATACGACGGATACCGGCGCCGATGGCCGATTCTGAAACGATGCGAAACTGGCCGATGTCGCCAACCCGGTCAACATGGGTCCCTCCGCAGAGTTCGGTGGACAGATCTCCAAACCGCATAACCCTGACCCGGTCGCCATACTTTTCGCCGAACAAGGCCATGGCGCCGGTTTCAAGCGCTTCGTCAAAATCCATCATGGCCACCGTGGTGGCGGGATTTTCACGGATGGCCCGATTCACTTCCCGTTCAATGGTTCGCAGTTCGCTCGGGGTCACCTGACGCGGATGTGAGAAGTCGAACCGAAGATGGTCAGGCGCGACCAGTGAACCTCTCTGCTCCACGTGGTTGCCCAGGATATCCCTCAGGGCGGCATGCATGAGGTGGGTGGCGGAATGGTGCAACACGATGGTGTGACGACGGCCTCCGTCCACGGCTGCCCGCACGCGCTGACGGGTCTCAAGAGAGCCCTCCTCCAATCTGCCCACGTGGCCATGAAACACGCCGGCCAGCTTGATGGTATCCAGGACGTCGAACCGGGTCTCCCCCGAATCCAACAGTCCGGTATCTCCGACCTGACCACCGGACTCGGCATAGAAAGGGGTGCGATCGAGCACAATGATCCCCGACTGCCCCTGCTCCAGTCTCTCGACCAGTTTCCCTTCGACCAGTATTCCCACCACCTGGGTGTCGGCGATTTCCATGTGCTCATAGCCCAGGAATTCGGTCTCGGGCAGGTTTTTAATCGCCTCGGCACTGATCTCGCCAGCCTGCTGGAATTTACCGGCGCTGCGGCCACGCTCTTTTTGTTTTTCCATTTGCTCGGCGAAGCCGTCGAGATCAACGCTCAGCTCATTTTCGCGCGCGATGTCCTGAGTGAGATCCAGTGGAAAACCATACGTGTCATACAAAAGGAAAGCCGTTTCACCATCGATCTGGCCTCCGCGTGCCCGAGAATCATCCATCACTTTTGACAGGATGTTCATGCCCATATCCAGCGTCCGCGCGAACCGGGCCTCTTCCTCTTTGAGCACTTCCGAGATGCGATGCTGCTGTGCAACCAGATCCGGATAGGCCTCGCCCATTTCTCCGGCCAGGGCTTTCACCATCTTGTGGAAAAACGGTTTTTTCTGACCGACCTTGTGGCCGTACCTGACGGCCCGGCGAATGATCCTGCGCAACACATAACCCCTGCCCTCGTTGGAAGGCAGAACCCCATCAGCGATCAGAAAGGAACAGGCCCGGATATGGTCGGCGATGACTCTCAAAGCCTTGCTGTCAGGATCACGTGTACCCGTGACACTGGCTGCCGCTGCAATCAGGTGCTGGAACAGGTCGGTGCGGTAATTATCGTACGTGTTCTGCAGCACGGCAGAAATTCGCTCCAGCCCCATGCCCGTATCCACGCAGGGTGCCGGCAGCGGCGAGAAGTTCCCTTCGGCGTCCCGGTCGAATTGCATAAAGACCAGGTTCCAGACCTCGACGAAGCGGTCACCATCCTCGTCCGGGGAACCGGGCGGGCCGCCATCAATTTCCGGGCCATGATCGTAAAAGATTTCCGAGCAGGGGCCACAAGGGCCCGTGTCGCCCATGGCCCAGAAATTATCGCTCTCGTACCGGGCACCGCCCGGTTTATCACCGATTCTTACAATTCGGTCGACGGGAACACCGATGTCGTCTTTCCAGATGTCGTAGGCTTCGTCATCGGTTTCGTAAACGGTCACCCAGAGACGCTCTGCCGGCAGTTCGAATACCCGGGTTAAAAGGTCCCAGGCGTAATGGATGGCATCCTGTTTGAAGTAATCGCCGAAACTGAAGTTGCCCAGCATCTCGAAAAAGGTGTGATGTCGGGCCGTGTAGCCCACCTGGTCCAGGTCATTGTGCTTGCCGCCGGCCCTGACACATTTCTGTGATGTGGCCGCACGGACGTAAGCTCTCTTCTCAGCGCCCAGGAACACGTCCTTGAATTGATTCATGCCGGCGTTGGTAAACAGCAAGGTCGGATCCTCGGCAGGCACCAGGGAACTCGATGCCACCACTTCATGTCCCTGGCTCTTGAAGTAATCCAGAAAGGCTTTGCGTACTTGCGATGTGGACTTCACTTTTTTACCCGACCCTGGCGGCGCATGATGCGCGGCGTTTCTTGACGCTGGAATTTTACCGAATCACGCCGGTATCGCACGATAAATTTGAAGTTTCAAGGCGCGCTTTTCAAGCGATCAATGGCCCGCATCATGTGCTCGTGACTGAAGCCCCTGTTAGTGCCGCTGCGGTAGATTCGCGCCTGTTCCTTTCGATCCGGGTTACCATGGGAGCGCCGGTTGGCCCAGTCAAAGGCCAGGTGCTGCCACTGCTCCTCAAACGGCTGCATCGATTCATAAACGATTGAATCTGCCACGCCGCGACGACGCAGTTCGGCGCGGATCTTAAGAGGACCTTGAGAGCGGGAGACCCGGCTGCGAACGAAAGCCTCTGCGTAACGATGATCGCTCACCAGGTTCTCATCGCGCAGCGTCTCGACCACCGCCGTGGCCACCTCGCGGCTGATGCCCTTGCGCTGCAGCTTGGTTTCCAGTTCCTGACAACTGTGCTCGCGCCTGGCGAGGTAATTCAGCGCGGCAGCGCGGGCCTCTCGAAGTTCCGCCTCAGCCGTGGATCCGTCTCCCGACATCCGTGATCACTCCGTAACGACCGGCTCCTCGCTTGATCGGCCCGGCAGCAGCGTGTCCCTGAGGGCTTTGTCAATCTCGCCGGCAATCTCCGGATGATCGGTCAGGAACTGGCGCGCGTTTTCCTTACCTTGACCGATTCTGTCGTCCTTGTAGCTGTACCAGGAGCCCGACTTATTGACCAGACCATGCACTACACCCAGGTCAATGAGCTCTCCCTGCTGGGAGATACCCTCGCCATACAGTATTTCGAATTCGGCCTGTTTGAACGGGGGAGACATCTTGTTCTTGACCACCTTGACGCGGGTCTGGTTACCGATAACCTCATCGCCCTTCTTGATCGCACCGATACGCCGGATGTCCAGCCGCACCGAAGAGTAGAATTTAAGCGCGTTGCCGCCCGTGGTGGTCTCCGGACTACCGAACATGACGCCGATCTTCATGCGGATCTGGTTGATGAAGATCACCATGCAGTTGGAACGCTTGATATTGCCCGTCAGTTTCCTGAGGGCCTGCGACATCAGGCGTGCCTGCAGACCGACGTGGGTATCTCCCATTTCGCCTTCGATTTCGGCTTTCGGCGTCAGGGCAGCCACGGAATCGACCACCACGATGTCCACCGCACCCGAGCGAACCAGCATATCGGTGATTTCCAGCGCCTGCTCACCCGTATCGGGCTGGGACACCAGCAGATCCTCCACGTTGACGCCCAGTCGTTCGGCGTACTGCGGGTCGAGGGCGTGTTCGGCATCGACAAATGCAGCGGTGCCGCCCATCTTCTGCGCCTCGGCGACCACCTGCAGCGTCAGGGTTGTCTTGCCGCTCGCTTCGGGCCCGTAAATTTCGATGACCCGCCCCTTGGGCAGGCCGCCGATGCCCAGGGCGACATCCAGGCCGAGCGACCCCGTGGGAATTGCCTCGACATCCAGCGCAGAAGATCCATCGCCCATGCGCATGATTGCGCCTTTTCCGAACTGCCTTTCAATCTGGGTCAGGGCCGCTGTCAGGGCCTGTTTACGGTTTTCGTCCACCTTCCTCTCCTGTTTTCCATTGCTGGGCCAACTACTGGGCCACTCATTAGGCTTCGGCCGCCAAGGCGGCATTATGACATAGCCATACCGACGCATTCAGCAGGCCTGCCAATGGCGAGCAGTTGACTGACAGAAACGTGCGCCAACCTACTTATTCAACCGCGTTCCAGCGCTGTATAAGTCGGTATTCGGGCCCGTTGCTCCTCAAAATGGAGGCAACAAGACCATAATCGCGAATCCGCCACTCCACCGGCTCGACCGCCATTGTGTGGCATGGCTTTCTCATTTTGCGATAAAGCGTGACATGGGGTCGCCAGCGCTTTCTATCCGGCCGGAAGCCGGCCTGTTCCAGTGCCTCGACCAGGTGTTGCTGAAACCGTATCAGTCCCGAAGTGACCTCACTGGGCGCCAGAAACACCACAGCGGCCCGCGGAAAGCCGCCCACTCTGTCCAGGCTCAGGGTTTCGCTGTGCAACGGCACGCTCGCCGCGATGGCACACAGATCAGGCAGCCTTACTTCCGGGACCTGCCCGAGAAAAGCAAGCGTCATGTGAATGTTTTGGGGAACCACCGGTTTGCCCGAAAGATCCAGACGACCTTGAATGGCCAGGATCGCCTCTCGGGTTTCAGGTGGCGGCATCAGGGCAAAGAACACCCTGACAGAGTCACCCCTCGAGGGCATCCAGCGCTCCTCTCATCGCGTGAATGACGGTCTGTCGGCGCACCTGTTCCCGGTCGCCCTCAAAAACCTGGTGATCGGTCTGAAGCACGCCGCCCCTCAGCGACCATCCAAAACAGACCAGGCCGACGGGCTTGCCCGGCATGCCGCCGCCAGGCCCGGCAATGCCCGTGGCCGAAAGCGTCAGTTCAACACCGCTGCGGGATCGCGCACCGAGCGCCATCTGCGCGGCAATCTGTTCGCTCACAGCGCCATGTTCTTCGAGATCGGCACGAATGACCCCAAGTTGCGTGACCTTCGCATCGTAGCTGTAGGCCACAACACCGCTGTCAAACCACGCCGAACTGCCGGGCACGTCGGTGCAAACCTTGGCAATCCAGCCTCCCGTGCATGACTCCGCAGTGGCCAGGCGCCAGTTCCTGGCCACCAGCGCCGCGGCCAGTGCTTCCGCCGCCTGCAACAACTCTGACTGCTCCGTGCTCATACTGACTTCGCTCCAATTTCCACTTTGGGTCATTCGCAAGTTGACAGCGAATGACGTCCCTAAGTTACACTCCCCCGGATGCCGAAAGCCGCCGTATCCGCCTCCGCCGGACATACCCCACTGATGCAGCAGTATCTGCGCATCAAGGCCGATCACAAAGACGTTCTTCTGCTCTTTCGAATGGGAGATTTCTACGAGCTTTTTTACGAAGACGCCCGCCGCGCTGCCGGATTGCTGGATATTACCCTGACCACGCGGGGCGAATCCAATGGCCAACCCATTCCGATGGCAGGCGTCCCGCATCACGCCGTGGAAAGTTACCTGGCCAGGCTGCTGCGCAAGGGTGAATCCGCAGCCATCTGTGAGCAGATCGGCGACCCCGCTCAGTCCAAGGGACCTGTTGAGCGCAAGGTGGTCAGGGTCGTCACACCCGGAACGGTGACCGATGAGGCACTGCTGGTTGAGCGCCAGGACAACCTGCTCGCTGCGGTCGCGCACAGCAAAAAGGAGCTGGCGCTGGCCTGGCTGGACCTCTCCGGAGGCCATTTCAAGGTTCGCCGGCTTCAGGATCAGGCTGACCTCGAGGCGCAGCTGGAACGGCTTCAGCCTGCGGAGCTGTTGCTGGCGGAGGACTCACCATTCATGGGCATCGATGCCATTTCCGCGAAGGCAACAAGCCGCCCACCCTGGCATTTCGAGCCTGACGCGGCCAGCCGGCTGATCACCGAACAGTTCGGCACCCGGGACCTGTCCGGTTTTGGGGTGGATTTCGGCGATATTCTGGCCTGCGCCGCCGGCGCCTTGTTGCAGTATGTGCAGGAAACACAACAATCCTCCCTGCCCCATCTGCAAGGGCTTAGCCTCGAGCGGCCCGATGAGCATCTGCATATTGATGCCATCACCCGCCGAAACCTGGAATTGCTCACGCATCCTCAAGGCGAATCCGGGCATACGCTGGTCGGTGTGATGGACAGCACGATCACGCCGATGGGTGGGCGTCTTCTGCGGCGCTGGATCGCAAACCCGATACGCGGCCGCGAGCAGCTTGATCGACGGCACAGGACCATCGGCGCATTGCTGGAGACCGGCGCTGCCGATGATTTGAGAGAGCAGCTGCGTGGTGTCGGCGATGTCGAGCGCATTCTGACCCGTGTAGCGCTGGGTTCAGCAAGGCCACGGGATCTTTCCACCTTGCGTCAGACCCTGAGCACCCTGCCCGGCCTCAATACCGGTTGCCGGGAAACACAGCGAAGCATCCTCCAGGAATGCGGTGACAGAATCGGCGAATTTCCCGATGTGCTGGACCTGCTGCAACGCGCCATCGTGGATGAGCCACCCGTGCTGACCCGAAATGGCGGGGTCATCCGGGAGGGATATGACACCGAACTGGACGAACTTCGCAACCTCTCGTCCAACGCGAGTGAATTCCTGCTGAACTATGAAATGCGTCAGCGTGAGGAATCGGGCATTCCCACGCTCAAGGTGGGTTACAACCGGGTGCATGGCTACTACATCGAGATTACCCACGCGCACGCGGACAAGGTGCCGACCCACTACACCCGGCGGCAAACTCTGAAGGCGGCGGAACGGTACATCACGGATGAACTCAAGACCTTTGAGGACCAGGTGCTCTCCAGCAGGGAACGTGCACTGGCGCGCGAGCTCCATTGCTACGAGACCATGCTTGAGCATTTACAGGGCAACCTTCAGCCCCTGCAGAAGATGGCCGCCGAGTTGGCCCGCCTGGACGTCCTCTGCGGGTTTGCAGAGCGGGCCGCGACCCTGCAGCTGTGCTGTCCCACAATGAGCGATGAGCCCGGGCTGGAAATCCAGGCCGGCCGGCATCCCGTGATCGAGCAGGTACAGACAGAGCCATTCACGCCCAACGATATCCACCTTGGCCCGGATCGGCGAATGCTGGTCATTACCGGCCCCAACATGGGCGGAAAATCGACCTATATGCGACAAGCGGCCTTGATCGTGCTGCTGGCGCATGCCGGCAGCTGGGTCCCGGCCAACGCCGCGCGGATCGGCCCGATTGACCGCATCTTCACCCGAATTGGCGCCGGAGACGACCTGACGCGTGGGCGCTCCACCTTCATGATGGAGATGACTGAAACCGCCAACATCCTGCACAACGCCAGTGATACCAGCCTCGTGCTCATGGATGAAGTTGGCCGGGGCACCAGCACCTATGATGGCCTCGCTCTGGCCTGGGCCTGCGCCGATTACCTGGCTCGCAAGGTCAAGGCTTATACGCTATTCGCCACACACTACTTCGAACTGACCCAGCTGGCCCAGCTGGCCGAAGGCGTGGTCAATGTCCATCTCAAAGCAGTCGAGCACGGCCACAGCATCGTTTTCCTGCACGCGGTCGATGAAGGCCCCGCCAGCCAGAGCTATGGCCTTCAGGTGGCCGCCCTGGCAGGTATTCCCGCGCCCGTGCTCAAAGCCGCGCGCAACCACCTGATGAAGCTGGAGGCCACGGGGGGGGATACGCCGCAGATGAGCCTGTTCGATGGGCCAGCCAGCGAGCCGGAAGCAGCCGAACCGGATGGTTTAAGGGAAACTCTGCTGAACACCAACCCGGACGAGCTCACGCCTCGGGAAGCGCTGGACCTGGTCTACGCATTGGCCCGGCAGGTGCATGATGAGTCAGATGGAGATGGCTGAGGCTATTCCTGCCCGCGACGAAATCGGATGACCTGGCGCCGCTGGCGCTTGTCCGGCCTGCGTTCTCTTTCCTGCCTGGACGCACGTTGAGCGGCGCGTTCCTCTGCTTGCGCCGCTCTGCGTGATTGACTGTCAGGGTGTTCCTGAAACATCGACTGAGCCACCGTCGCTGAACCACGCCGGTCTGACGCCAACAGCACGTCAACGGTGAACTCCTCGAGGCCCCGCTGGATGATCAGTGTGTCACCCGCCTTCAGCGTCTTGCCGGGTTTGACGCGGTGGCCATTCAGCCTGACTTTGCCGCCGACAATGGCCTCCCTGGCTTTTCCGCGGGTCTTGAAAAACCGCGAGGCCCAGAGCCACTTGTCGATTCGGACGGTTTCAGTCACCGGCTCACGGCTGCCTGGCTTCAGGCCTGCAACATCACCCGGTTCAGGCGCTGGACAAAACCGGATGGATCGTCCAGCTGTCCGCCTTCAGCCAGCACGGCCTGCTCGTACAGTATATGCGCCAGGTCGTCGAACGAGGCATCCTCTGCCTGCTCCATGCGGGCCAGCAACGGGTGTTCAAGATTCACCTCGAGAGACGGCCGGCTGTCGGGCAGCTCCTGTCCAGCCTGCTCCAGCAAATGCCGCATATGCAGGGCCATCTCGTGTTCACCGATGACCAGGCAGGATGCCGAGTCCGTCAGGCGCCGGCTGGCGCGCACCTCGGCCACTTCCTCACCCAGGACATGCCTGATGCGATCGAGCAGCTCTTCCTGCTCCGGCTGGCTTTCTGCGTCCTGTTTGTCCTCCTCGCTGCCGAGATCGACATCACCTTTGGCCACCGAGCGGAAAGCGTGTCCATCAAACTCGGTGAAGTAGCCCATCATCCACTCGTCGATGCGATCCGATAGCAGTAACACCTCGATACCCTTCTTACGGAATATCTCCAGGTGCGGGCTGTTCCTGGCCGCTTTGAAATTCTCCGCCGTGACGAACCAGATATGCTCCTGGCCTTCCTGCATTCGCGCGATGTATTCCGACAGGCTGGTGCGCTGCCCCGCGTCCGGGTCCTGGGTGGAGGCGAAGCGCAGCAGGCCGGCGATTTTCTCGCGATTGGCCGTATCCTCGACAATGCCTTCTTTCAGTACAGGGCCAAACTCGTCCCAGAAGCCGTTATATTTTTCCGTTTCGTTGTCCGCCAAACGCCCCAGCAGGTCAAGGCTCCTCCTCACCACGGCCGATCGGATCTTGCGAACCAGCTCGTTTTCCTGCAGCAGCTCGCGCGACACGTTCAATGGCAGATCGTCGGAGTCGACCACGCCGCGCACGAACCGCAAATAATGCGGCAACAGCTGCTCCGCGGCGTCCATGATGAATACCCGTTTGACGTAAAGGCGCAGGCCTTTTCGCTCATCGCGTTGCAACATCAAATCCAGGGGCGCGCGCTTGGGAAGGTACAGCAGGCTGGTGTAATTCTGCACGCCCTCGACGCGGTTATGCGCCCAGGCAAGGGGCTCGGCCATATCGTGGCTGACATGTTGGTAAAACGACTGATATTCCTCGTCCGTAATGTCGGCCTTGGGTAAGGTCCACAAGGCGGCAGCCTGGTTCACCTTTTCCCACTCACCCTGCTCTTCGCCTTCGGCGGGTTCGCCGCGCAGGCAGATGGGGAAGCCAATATGATCTGAATACCGGGATACGAGGCTACGCAGTGTCCAACCCTGCAGGAACTCGTCTTCACCCTCTTTCAGATGCAGCACCACCTCTGTGCCCTGATGTTCTCGCGTTGCCTGGGCAATCGTGTATTCACCAGTGCCCTCCGACTCCCATCGGACACCCTGGTCCGCCGTGTCTCCAGCCCGGCGGGTGAGCAGCGTGACCTTGTCGGCGACAATGAACGAAGAGTAGAAACCAACGCCGAACTGCCCAATGAGGCGGCCGTCCAGGTCACCTTTCTCGCTGGCCTGCTCCAGAAAACGGCGGGTACCCGAACGGGCGATCGTGCCGATGTTTTCTGCCACCTCATCCCGGTTCATGCCAATTCCGTTGTCCCGGATCGTAAGGGTCCTGGCCTCGGCATCGACATCGATTTCCACCCTCAACTCGGCGTCACCGCCCGTGAGACTGTCATCTGACAATGCCGCGAATCTCAGCTTGTCACAGGCGTCTGACGCGTTGGAAATCAGTTCGCGGAGAAAAATCTCCTTGTTCGAGTACAGCGAATGGATCATCAGGTGCAGAACCTCCTGCACCTCTGCCTGGAAGGCCTGGGTCTCTGCCTGCTGATGTTCGGCTTGTGTATCTTCGGTCATGATGGTTTGGATTCAGTTGAGTGATGCGGGAAAAATAGGGTCGCAGGCGCAGGTTTCAAGCACCGCGGACATCTTGGGCAGGCACAAAAAAGCCCGCGTATAGCGGGCTTTTCCGGAACGTCGAACGGGGTTCAGCCCAGCTTTTCCCGAATACGGGCGGCTTTGCCCTCGCGACCGCGAAGATAATAGAGCTTGGCGCGACGCACATCACCACGGCGTTTTACGGTGACCGAGTCGATCAGCGGGCTGTAGGTCTGGAATACGCGTTCCACGCCGGTGCCGTGGGACATCTTCCGCACGGTGAACGCCGAGTTCAGGCCGCGCTTCCGGATGGCAATGACGACGCCCTCGAATGCCTGCAGCCGTTCGCGATTGCCCTCTTTCACCTTAACGCTGACAACGACCGTGTCGCCGGGCGCAAATTCGGGCAGCTTGCGTTCCATTTGTTCCTGGTTCAATTCGTCAATGATCCTGTTCATTGCTCTTTCCTTCTCAATTCCGGGTTTCACCGGATGCTTCACGTTCGGTTTCGAATTCCTGCTGAAACGCTTGCAGCAGTATTCGATCTTCTTCAGTCAGGCGCTCCACCTGCAGTAGCTCGGGCCGCCTCAGCCAAGTCCGTCCCAGTGCCTGTTTGCGACGCCACCGTTCAATGGCGGCATGATCACCACTGAGCAGCACTTCCGGCACCGCCTGGCCATTTTCAACCTCTGGCCGCGAGTAGTGCGGATGATCCAGCAACCCGTCCATGAACGAATCCTGTTCCGCAGACTGCTCGTCACCCAGCACGCCCGGCTGCAATCGGGCGACCGCGTCGATCACCACGGCCGCCGCCAGTTCTCCGCCACTGATGACATAGTCACCAATGGAAAATTCTTCATCGACTTCAAGCTCAATGAGCCGCTCGTCGATGCCCTCGTACCGGCCGCAGACCAGTAACAGGCGACCTCGTTTGGCCAGGTCGCGCATGGCCTGCTGATCCAGCCGGCGCCCCTGGGGGCTCATCAGGCTGGTCCGCGCGGGCCGCGGGTCGGCGTCTCGCGCCGCCCGGATGGCGGAACGTAATGGCTCCACCGTCATGACCATCCCGGGCCCGCCTCCATAGGGGCGGTCGTCAACGCTGCGATGCCGGTCTGAGGCGTATTCCCTGGGGTTCCACGCCTTCAGTTCAATCTTCCCGTCAGCGATGGCCCGACCGATAACGCCCAGCCCCGCTAAAGCTTGCAGGAACTCCGGAAACAGGGTCACCACGTCAACTCGCATGATCCATCACCTGTTCAGAATTCCGGATCCCAGTCGACCACCATGACCGAAGCAGCCAGATCGACGCTGAGAACATACTGTCCGGGCACATAAGGCACGAGGTGCTCGCGCTCTCCCCGGATCACCAGCACGTCGTTGGCGCCGGTTTCCAGTATTTTTTCAACCACGCCGAGGATATCGCCCTGCCGAGTTGAGACCTCCAGGCCCATCAAATCGGCCCAGTAATACTCGCCGCTCTCCAGCGCGGGCATATCGGAGCGAAGAACGGCAATTTCCTGCCCGATCAATGCTCTTGCCTGGTCACGGTCATCGACGCCGGCCAGTTTAGCGACCAGTGTCTTGCCGCGCGGGCTACCGCTGACGACGCGAACCGGTTCCCTGCTGGAGCCCAAATACCATCTTTCGTAGTCGAAAATCGACGTTCTTGGCCGGGTGTCGGAGTAAACTTTTACTTCGCCCGCCACACCATGAATGCCTGAAATCTCCCCCAGCGACACAAAAACCGCCTCTGGGCCTGGCCGAGTATTCATGGCTCAAATCAAACGATCAGGAGGCCGCTCCGCGTGCTTCCGTCACCAGGTGCTTCACACGCTCGCTCAGCTGCGCGCCCACGCCCGTCCAGTAGTCCACTCGCTCCAGGTCGACCCGCAAGCGCTCTTCCTGGCCCCGCGCGATGGGGTTGAAGAAGCCAATGCGCTCGATCCGCCGACCATCCCGCTTGTTGCGGCTGTCGGTGACCACGATGTGGTAGAAGGGACGTTTCTTTGCACCGCCCCGCGACAGTCTTATCTTTACCATGCCTTGCAACCTTCCGTTGTCAGGTGCGCCGCGGCTTCGCCAACCGCAGCGGCTGAATATTTCGCGGATCATTCCGCGCTCGGAGTTCCCGGCCCTTCGGAGTCAAAACCCATTTGACTGGACCGGACTCAGGAAACCGGGCATTGTACCTCGTGAGAAGGCAAAAGAAAACCTTGTTCGGAGCTTACAACCATTTCATTTCACGCGGGAAACGCGCGTTGAGCTTGCCGCTCCGACGCGCTGCCGTTAATCTCAGAGAACGTCATTGGAAAGAAAAGCCGGTTTGTGAATTCAGAACCCTTCAACCTGCATAGTGAAAGGCTGCTGCTTCGCGAGTTCACGGTTGACGATGCGCCGCAGCTGTTCGCGCTTTACGAGGACGCGGATGTCATGCGCTATACGGGTGAGGAGCCCTTTACCAGTGTGGCGGCGGTAGAGCAGTTCCTGAGCGAATATCCTTATTACGAAAGAGATGGCTTCGGCCGCTGGGCGGTGATTGATCGGCGAAGCGACGAGTTTCTCGGCTTTTGCGGCTTGCGACGGGACAATCCGACGCCTGAGGTCGATCTCGGTTTCCGGTTTTTCCGCCGCTTCTGGTTTCAGGGCTATGCCACCGAGGCGGCCAGAGCCGCCCTGTCCACCGGCTTCGGGGCATTCGGACTCACGGAGATCATCGGGCGAACCATGAGGGAAAACCTCGCTTCCACGCATGTACTCAAGAAGTTGGGGATGACGTTCCGAGAAGTTGTCGAGGAAGATGGGCTGTTCTGGCTGATCTATTCCATCGACCAGGAAACCTTTGCCCGCCAACCTGCGCCGGCGGTTCCCTAGCGGGGAAAACCTCCCGAAGGCATCTGGCCCTGTAGTTTCCCCAGCTTTCGCATCATTTTGCTCATCCCGCCCTTGCCAAATTTCTTCATCATTTTTTGCATCTGGCCATATTGCTTCAGCATCTTGTTGACTTCCTGAATGGTGGTGCCTGAGCCGGCCGCGATCCGTTTCTTTCTCGACCCGCGTATCACATCGGGAAAATGACGCTCCTGCGGCGTCATGGAATTGACGATGGCAATCATGTGACGCGTTTGCCTGTCATCAACCTGCGATTTGATCTGATCGGGCATGTTGGCCATGCCAGGGAGCTTATCGACCAGGTTTCCAATACCGCCCATGTTCTGCATCTGCTCGAGTTGTTCACGGAAATCTTCCAGGCTGAACCCCCTGCCCTTACGGATCTTGCGGGCCAGCTTTTCAGCCTTACCCTGATCGACACTGCGTTGCACTTCCTCGACCAGAGACAGAACATCGCCCATTCCGAGGATGCGCGAAGCAATTCGTTCGGGGTGAAAGGGCGTGAGGGCGTCCGTCTTCTCCCCGGACCCAATGAATTTAATGGGCTTCCCGGTAATGTGACGAACCGACAAAGCCGCGCCCCCGCGCGCGTCACCATCGGTTTTGGTCAACACCACGCCCGTCAGTTCCAGCGCGTCACTGAAGGCTTTGGCTGTGTTGGCGGCATCCTGGCCCGTCATGCTGTCGACCACGAACAGGGTTTCGTGCGGATCGATCGCTTTATGCAGCGCGCGAATCTCATCCATCATGTCTGCATCGACATGCAGCCGGCCCGCGGTATCTACCAGCAATACATCCATGAACTGACGCCGGGCAGAAGCCACCGCGTTACGGGCAATGTCCACCGGCTTGTCGCTGGCCTCCGATGGCACGAACGAAGCCCCTACCTGTTCGGAAAGCGTTCGCAGCTGTTCGATGGCAGCCGGCCGGTAAACGTCGCAGCTGACCGTCATGACTTTCTTTTTCTGCTCATTGATGAGCATCCGCGCCAGCTTGGCAGTGGTCGTGGTTTTACCGGAGCCCTGGAGGCCCGCCACCAGCACGATCACCGGGGGCGCCGCCTTCAGGTCCAGAGACTGGTTTTCCTGACCCATGACACGGACGAGTTCGTCGTGGACGATTTTTATCAGTGTCTGGCCCGGAGTCAGGCTCTGCGCCACCTCCTGACCCAGGGCGCGCTCACGCACCTGACCTGTGAAGGACTGCACGACAGGCAGGGCCACGTCGGCCTCCAGCAGCGCAATCCGCACTTCTCGAAGCGCGTCCCGAATGGATTCTTCGGTCAGGCGGCCCTTGCCACGCAATTTCTGCATGGTTTGCGACAGACGGTCGGTCAGATTGTCAAACATGAACTGCTCCGTTTCGATCAGTCGGGTATTATAGCGATGACCTGCTTGATAGATGGTTTAAAAAGCGATGCATGACATATTGCTGCTGCTGGCAGCCCTTGGCTACATGGGCGCAGCCATAATGCTTTACTTTTCAGTCCTGAAAGAATCGCAACCGTTCTCAAAAGGCTCTGTTTTCCTGGTCTGCCTGGGTGCGGCCTTTCACGCCGCGGCACAGTACCATCACTGGGTGCCGTTAGGCGCTCAGGAGCTCAGTGTTCTCAATGTGTTATCGCTCTGCGCGCTGGTCGTGGTGCTGTTGTTGGTCGCCTCGCTTCGCATGACCGAACCCGTTTATCACGCCGGCCTCGTCATACTGCCCATCGCGATCGCGGCCTTGCTGCTCGAGTGGGGAATATCGGCACCCGGTAACCTTATTTCAACGGAATCACCGGGCCTGTCGGTGCATATCGTCAGCGCGGTCATGGCGTTTGGGCTGCTCAGCATTGCGGCCGTTTACGCGGGCTTCGTGGCGCTCATCGACCATTTCCTCCGGCGCAGGAAGCTCAATGCCCTGATGCGCTCACTGCCCGGACTGGTCGTCCTGGAGCGCCATCTGTTCCAGATGATCACCGTTGGGTTCATTTTTCTTACCATCGCGTTGGCGGCAGGTCTGACATTCGTGACCGATCTGTTCGCCCAGCATCTGGCGCACAAGACCATTCTTGCGATACTCGCCTGGCTGGTGTTCGGCATTCTGTTATGGGGCCGCCACTTCCGCGGCTGGCGCGGCAGACTGGCTGTTCGCATGACACTGGTCGGCATGGTGATCCTGTTACTGTCTTACTTTGGCAGCAAACTGGTTCTTGAGATCATTCTCGGCAGCAGTTGGCAAAGCTGAGCAGCCACACAGGAGCCTCAACCCACCTTGGAAGACATTTCGACCAGCAGCCTGTACCTGGCGCTGCTTATCCTGATCATACTGTCTGGCTTTTTCTCGAGTTCAGAGACAGGGCTGATGGCATTGAACAAGTACCGGTTGCGTCATCTTGCCAACCAGGGGAACCGCAGCGCGAAAACCGCTCAGCGCCTTCTACAGCAACCTGATCGGCTGATCGGACTGATCCTGCTCGGAAACAACCTGGTCAATATTTCCGCGGCCTCGATCGCCACCGTCATAGCCATCCGCCTGTATGGCGACAACGGGATCTGGATCTCCACACTGGTGATGACCGTGGTCGTTCTTATCTTTGCAGAGGTCGCGCCCAAGACCGTTGCCGCGCTGCATCCTGAAAAGGTCGCCCTGCCGGCCTCGCATGTGCTGTCGATTTTGCAAAGGCTGCTACTGCCGTTTGTCTGGCTGGTCAACGCCTTCGCAAATTTACTGTTGAAGCCACTGGGTATTCGCACCCGCCCTGATGTGATCGAACGGCTTAACCGAGAAGAACTCCGAACATTACTGAAGGAAGGAGGACAACTTCCCAGCGAGCATCAGAACATGTTGCTGAATATTCTCGACCTCGAACAGGCTGTGGTCGATGACGTCATGGTGCCCAGGGGAGACATCGTGGGTATCGATCTGAACGATGGTTGGGAGGACATTCTCCAGCAGATCACCCAGACGGTTTACACCCGCTTACCGGTGTTTAGAGAGAGCATCGATGAAGTCGAGGGTTTTTTACACATCAGGACGATCATCTCAAAGCTGTCGCACCACTCGCTGGAATTCAATGACCTGCTGAGTTCAGTAAGAAAACCTTACTTCATTCCCGAGGGCACACCGCTCACCCATCAACTGCTTGAATTTCAGCGGCGAGAGCGACGCCTGGCCCTGGTGGTCGATGAATACGGTGATATCCAGGGCCTGGTGACTCTGGACGATATTCTCGAGGAGATCGTGGGCGAGTACACGACGGAAGGCCGCGCTACCGTGCGACAACTTCGTAAGCTGGATGACGGTAATTTTCTGGTCGATGGCGCCGCGAGCATTCGCGCCATCAACCGCCAGACGGGCTGGAATCTGACCGTCGGCGACGCTCACACCCTCAGCGGTCTGCTCGTGGAAGCGTTGGAAATGCTGCCCGATGGCAAAGTCAGCCTGAAAATGGGCGATCACATCATGACCATTATCGAAATCCGCGACAATATGGTCCACAAGGTGCTGGTCAAACCCAACCGGGCCAAAAGTTAACGCCAGTCAATGGCCCATGAAAGTCATTGGAATGCGGCTTCCAGCGCCTCTGGCAGCGTATTGACCTTGATCACCTGAAGTTTTTCCAGCGTCCGTCGCGGCGCGTTCGCCGCCGGCACGATGGCCCGGGTAAACCCATGTCCGGCCGCCTCCCGCAGACGCTCCTCTCCATTGAAAACCGGCCTGATCTCGCCCGACAAGCCGACCTCCCCGAACGCCAGTACATGATGAGGCAGCGGACGGTCGCGAAAACTGGAGAGTATGGCCAGCAGCACCGGCAGATCGGTCCCCGTCTCAGCGATGCGCAAGCCACCGACAATGTTGACGAAGACATCCTGGCCAGCCAGGCTGACCCCGCCATGACGGTGCAGCACCGCCAACAACATGGCCAGTCTGTTGTGCTCCAACCCCAACGCCACACGTCGTGGGTTGGCGAGATGGCTGTCGTCCACCAACGCTTGAAGTTCCAGCAGAAGCGGGCGGGTCCCTTCACGGGTTACCGTTACGATACTGCCCGCGGCAGGTTCATCACGCCCCGAGAGAAAAATAGCGGAGGGATTACTGACCTGTTTGAGGCCGGTACCGGTCATGGCGAACACGCCGATCTCATTGACGGTGCCAAAGCGGTTTTTGAAAGACCTGACAATGCGATAACGGCTGCCGCTGTCACTCTCAAAATACAACACCGCATCCACCATGTGCTCAAGCACCCGGGGGCCTGCCAGCGCTCCTTCTTTGGTCACATGCCCGACGATGATCATCGTGCAGCGATTTTCCTTGGCATAACGCACGAGGGCCGCGGCCGATTCGCGCACCTGGCTGACAGAGCCGGGCGCTGACTGGATTTCCGCTGAATACAAGGTCTGTATCGAATCGATCACGACCAGTCCTGGTCGATTCCTGGCGATGGTGCTGAGCACGCGTTCAACACAGGTTTCGGTCAGGCAGTCGAGCCGGTCCGTCACCAACTCCAGCCGCCTTGCGCGGAGGCCGATCTGCTGCAGGGACTCCTCACCGGTGACATACAGGCAGTCATATTGCTCCGTCATTCGGGCCACGGCCTGAAGGATCAGCGTCGACTTACCGATACCCGGGTCACCCCCGATGAGCACCACCGACCCCGGAACCAGGCCGCCACCCAGCACCCGGTCCAACTCGCTGATACCGGTTGCCTGTCTCTGCAACGCCTCGCCCTCTACGGCTGAAAGCCGGGTCACGCTCTGCTCGCCCGCCCCGGAGTAGTTACCGAATCGTGTCGCATTGCCGGCGGGCAGCCGAAATTCCTCGATGGTGTTCCATGCTTTGCAATCCGGGCACTGACCGGCCCACTTGCTCTGTTCACTGCCGCAAGCAGTACATTGATATACGCGTTTGGTTTTCGCCACGAAACAAGCCCAGGACAGGAAACTGTGTTCCTTGTAGCAGATCGGAAGCGTGACCACCAGCCCAAGACAAGCAAACGTCACTTGCCTACAATAACCATCGGTAATTTCTCAG
>WTJD01000162.1 GCA_011524975.1 Lysobacterales bacterium | reverse complement strand
GGTAAGAGCCGCGGCCAGACCGGAGTGTGGCGCCTGGTGGGCCCCATGACAGAATCCACCGAGGGGTCGTATGACAATTCCACGGGACGCGTAACCGACCTGGCGATCGGCCCCAGCTGTAATGACGACCAGTGCAAGATGTTCGTGGGCACCGCAGGCGGCGGACTTTGGCGTACGGACCGAGCCCTGCACCCGGATAACCCGGGCTGGAGGCACCTGGGTAACGGCCTGGAGGTCAATACCATAGGCGCGGTGACGCTGGACCCCAACGACGCCAGCGGCAACACGCTGTACGTCGGCACCGGCGAAACCAACTTCAACTACTCCTCTGGTGCGGGTCTGGGCCTGTACAAGTCGACCGATGGAGGCGACCGATTTGTCCGGATCTCCACCATGATCATCGACCCCGTAGTGTCGCCTGACCCCATTGATTTCGCGGTGACCCGGGGCATCAGCCAGGTTGTCGTCGTGCCTGGCTCACCCGAGACCCTGTATATCGCCACGACCACAGCGCTGATCGGTATGACCGCCGTGCGGGGAGGGCAGTCCACCATCACCGGCGGCGCGCAAGGCCGCGTGGGCCTGTACCGGACAACCGATGGCGGCGCCAGCTGGACGCTTTTGTTCGATGTCCCCATCAACGAGTACAGCAGCCCGGATACGCCGGATGGCATTTACGAGCAGATTAGCGGGGTGAAGGACGTGCAACTCGATCCTCAGGACGCCGAAACCATTTACATCTCGGTGGCCGATGACGGTCTGTATCGTTCGTCCCCGGCCCTGGAAGGTGGCGATGCCTCTTTCCACAAGGTGTTTCAGCTTGACGCCCCCGATCGTACCGCCTCGTATGCCGCTTTCGACATGACGGTCAAGGATGGCAAGACCCGCATCTACCTGTATAACGGAATCGGCAATGCCTTTTCTGCAAAACAGGGTCTGTTCAGGCTGGACGACGCGCGCGTCGCCCATGACGACTTGTTTGCCGCAGGCGCCAACACCAGTGCCTGGATGGACATGACTTATCCGCTGGTCAATCCCGAGGATCACCAGGATGCCATTATCTGCGGGGGACAGTGCGTTTATGACCTGGTGGTGGCCACGCCGGACGGACAGCCAGATACGGTCTATTTGGGCGGTCAACTCAACGCCAGCCTTCGCGCACCCGTGGTTGCCTCAACCAACGGCGGAGAATCGTTTCAGTCGCACAGGGTTGACCTCCAAACGCCGCTCAACGCGCCCCATGTCGATGTGCGCTCGATCGTCTTTAACCCTGAAAATAACGACATGGCCTTCGTGGGGTCCGATGGCGGGGTGGTCCGCAACAATGGCCGCTTTGGTGATGGACGCTATCATTGCGAAGAGACCTACGGCGCACCCCCGGGGACGCCGTTCTTCGAAATCTGCCAGGCCGGCATGCAGCGGATCCCCGAGGAATGGGTTTTCATGAACCGGGGCCTGGCGGCCATGCAGCTCTACAATATTTCCGCTGACCCCCGCCAGCCTTTGAAACGCATCATGGCCGGCACGCAAGACAACTCGACGCAGTGGCACGATGGTACTGAGAGCGCCAAGAACTGGTCCAAGGTATTTGGCGTCGGCGACGGAACCTCGGCCAATGGTTTCCATCGCGATAACCCCGATATCCTGTTTGCCAGTTTCCAGAGTTTCTTTTTCTTCACCAATTTCACCGGTGCCCGGGAGGATATCGACTCCTGGTATTTCACCGCGATGCCCTTCTTTTTCTCGGGTGAACTGCTCGACCCGGTCGGCCCCTCGGGGCGTCAGTTCATCACTTTTGACCCAACGGACGCTGATACCCAGTACACCGGGTTCGAGCACGTCTGGCGTACCCGCAATAACGGTGGTGCGCTGGCCGATCTGCAAGCCAAAAACTGCAATTACAGAGGCCAATGGAGTTTTGACTGTGGTGACTGGCAGCCGCTGGGAGAATTCCTGACCCGCGATGCATATGGCCCGGACAGGGCAGGAGGCGTGATCACCGCCGCGGAGCGTTCTTCGGGAGATACCGGCACCTTGTGGGCAGCGACAACGCTGGGGCGGGTGTTTGTGACCAAAAACGTTGATGATGACCATGAGGCCGTGGATTTCAAGCGCCTGGACAGTGCCGACACGCCGCCCCGCTTCATCAGTGGCATCGCGGTCGATAACGAAAACCCCGACCGCGCCTTTATTTCGTATTCCGGGTTCAATGCCGTCACGCCGGATCAGCCCGGGCATGTTTTCCAGGTAGATTACGACGGCGAGGGCGCGACGTTTACCTCGATGGATCACAACCTTCAGGATTTGCCGATCAACCACATCGTCAGGGACGATCTCACGGGTGATCTTTACGCGGCCACTGACTATGGCGTGCTTGTTTTGCGGGACGGTACCACGCGCTGGGAGCAAGCCGGGGAAGGTCTGCCCGTCGTGCTCACGCCGCATCTCGAAATTCATCCCGAGCATCGCCTGTTGTTTGCGGCAACGCATGGGCTGGGCGGGTGGTACCTCAACCTGCCGAAGCTGAAACGCGGCAAGTAGTTTTGCTCCGTTTTCGGCGGTGGGGGCGCTTTAAACCCCAGGGCGTCACACCCGCGGTTTTGAGTACTTGGAGGGGTGGGTAGAGCGGAATGAACCATCACGGCAGTGTTCGCGCACGCGACTGAACGCTGCAGTCGCTGCCCGCGGTGATCCACTCGCCGCCCTGGACAGTTATGTGCCAATGACAGAGGCAAAAAGGTCAGTGCAATCGGTCTGCTCATGTCCCTGCGGCCATACGCAACTCACGTTCATGGGTGAGCCACTCTTGCGGGTTTTATGCCATTGCAAGATCTGCCAGGAGGTCTATGAAGCCGCATTTGCCGATTTCGTGATGCTGCGTTCATCGCAAATCACCCAGCCGCTTGAGCCCGGCATCCGCTTTGCAAGGCACCGCGCACCGCCCAACGTGAATCGAGGGATATGCGCATCGTGTTTAAACCCGGTCATCGCATTGATGACCGCTGTCCCATTCTTCGGCCTGGCTTGTATTCCCACAATAAACCTGCGAACAAACGCCAGGGTGTTGGAACCCGCGCTCCATTCTTTTTATGATCGCAGGGTTAAAGACGTCCATGATGAGTTGCCCAAGTACTGCGGGTATGGGCCAAGTCAATGGGCGGTTATGCGTCGATTTATTTCGGCGTGGTTATTTCAAGGCGCAAGATGAGCCTGTCGAGATGGCGGGCGTTATGACGCAGAGACACGACGTGAAAGGGATTGACTCATGTACAGACTGGCATACAAGAGCCGCTCCAGGACGCCCATAGACTGGGCGCTGGTTGATTCCATTCTGGAAACCAGCAATACAAACAACATGGAGCGAGAAATTACCGGAATACTCATTGCGACGAGAACCCATTTTTTGCAGGTGCTGGAAGGTCCTTTCGAAGCGGTCAACGCGCTTTTCTACACGATTGCCCGAGACGCTCGACATGAGGCTCTTCAAATCGTCAGCTTTGGTTGCGTGGAGCGCCGTTCCTTCGATGAGTGGGCCATGCATGGCGTGGGCATTTTTGGGTTGAACGACACACTCCTGAGCCAGTTAAAAACCACCCACGGAGAAGAGGGCGGAGAGCTCAGGCTGCCGACCGCTGAGTGGCAGGTGGCCGCGCTGGTGCAGGAAATCCGTCAACTGCATGATTGAATACGCAAATCGAATCGTTTTTTCAGGCCTCGCGGCGCCCTGTGTCTCTGACCGCACAGAGAACCAGGCGTGTGGGGCTACCTTTCTCTCCAGGTCGCAGACTGTGCGCAGTCTGCTTGCCTGTCAGACTCAACCTGGTTTTTGATGACGGAAACCATCGATTGCCGGGTGTCCGGGTTGGAAAGCGCTTCGGTCGACCGGACCGTGCCCCAAGGCTGCATTTGGTTCATGCATTCGCGATAAAAAAGCATGGCCTCGTCGTGCTCCCTGGGCACAGTTTCAACGCAGCCCGCGCACACAACGCCCATCAGTAGACTGATCGCCTTGTTCCTCATCGGTGCCAGTATAGATGGCCCGGCGCCAGCATCAACGCCGTTCGATGCTTGCTGAGTAAGAGCCGGCCTGCACGCTTGACGCTATTTGCTGTATTTCCTGATGACGGAGACTTTTCCATCCTCCAACTCAAGAACCTCGATGGTTTCAGATGACTTCTCGATGATGTCGCCGGTTTGGGGGTGCTGTCCCTTCAGGTAAGTTTGGTATTCGATGATCACCACCCCATAACCAGACAGCTGTCCGGTGAGCGAAGCCCGGTACTCTGTGTGGGCGCCCAGGTAATACGTCATTCCTTCCCTCATTCTGTTCTTGCCCTGCGGGTCACGCGCTGCGTCAGGGTCATAGGGGAGGTGTTGATGGCCCACGTCATCTGCGAGTAAAGCCAGGTATCGTTCAATATCCTCAGGGCCGGCATGTGGTGATTGCGTTGCACGCCAGGCATCAAAGTAGTTCACTGCAAAGGCCTCCGCATCAAAGCCGTCTTGACCCGCGTTCACAGTGAGTGGAGGCAGGCATGCGAGCAACAGCACGATGAGCCACTTCATTGGATACTCCCTTTTCGACGATGACTCCGTATTATCCTGTTTCACGGGTTCAATTTTCCACGCAATTATTCGGTTCAGAGAGACTGCTTCTGGCCGCATGGCCCATCTTTCCGATCATCAGATCAGCCCGAAAAGAAACGATCTGCACGAGAGTCGCTTCCGGCCAGAAGGGTGCTTAATCGAAATGCAATCCAACCAAGCGTAGTAATTTCTAGGTTCTCTATTTTTGCCAGACCTATGCGTCTAGCCGCAATTAGGATCTTGGGGACAACACAAAAGTGCACCCATTTAGAGCTTCCCTGGTAGGCGCTACTTCGAATGAAGGCCAGCGTGCCAAAACATTTTCTACATTTACCCGAAAGCTAATGGAATTTTCGTCAATCTGCCCCAGGTAAACAAAATCGGAGTTCAACTCCTCAACGACAATAACAGCATCGTCGAGCGTCCGGCCTACCTGAGTCATATCTAGCTCCTCTCCCTCGTGTGCGCAGTGATGGACAATCTTCAAATCCATGCCGTCCTGGGTAATTGTAGGATTGCCACACCAGCCTAGCTGACCCATTGCCGGCCACCACGCTTTGGCTGCCTCACAATCACCAGCAATTTCCCAGTTAAAATCTCCGGATAGATCACGCACAGCTCTCTCACTCATGGCCAGTTCGATAGCTTCAACTCTTGCCGAGTGCTCTTTCGCCAGCTTTTTGGCTTTTCGTTTCGATAATGAACCCTCTGGGGTCTCAATCCGTATCCCTTTCTGTGCCAATTCTGTATACATCAACATCATCTCGCTGTACTCGTAGGATTCCAACAATTCGAGGGCACTAGCTGCGCGGGCTTCTATCAGATATTCGTCAGCTTGGGGTTTTGCAGCAAAGGCAAATTCAACGATCAACAAGAGAGCAGTAGCAGTGAGTACAGTGCGAGCAAAGATCACGGCTGACTTGAGGTTCATATGGCCTCCTCGCTACGTTGGATGTAGCACAAACTACTCTCCACGAGGAATGGTTGTGCAATGCACAACCAACAGCATCCATGCCGTTTGTTATTGATTGGGCAATATAAGTCTACTCCTCAAAATCAGGCATTGCTGCTACAGGAATTTATTCTGCTCCTGGCCGCAAGCCGAACTAACGAGCCGCCATATTTGCGAGCGCCAATAGGACCCCTATTCACCAAGGCCGCGGAGCGGGGCTACACTTTGGTGGAGGTGGCGGGATTACTCGGCACATCCATGTGCCTCGCCCTCCGGGCCGTACTCGCTGCGATCGCACGTGCGGATTGACTATCCTGCCAATCTGGGCAAACCCGCTACGCGGCTTCGATCCCCATCACTTCATGCAAATA
>WTJD01000211.1 GCA_011524975.1 Lysobacterales bacterium | reverse complement strand
AGGTGCTCCGTCTGCTGTATTGGTAGCAGAACGAGCATCGACAGGGTGATCTGATCGCCCAAGGCGCCCGTTCCGAGGTCGCCTGTAAGACGCTTCCTTTCGCTGGAGCGCGCATCGCTATGAGCGCCCACGACAAAAATGTTCATCGTTTCTTTACCATTGATTCCCCCTGAATCTTTGATAAGTTTCATGTTTTTTGTCAGTATTGACTTATACGGGAAATATCGAGCCGCATGCGGCTTGAACCTATGATCTTGAGGGGGAACATGAATTCACCTGCGTCAAGCCAGCACAAGCGCCCGGTGCGGGTGTTGTTGATCGAAGACGACGAAGCAACCCGCGTGTTATACCGCGCCTATCTCGAAGGGGCGCAGTACGAGGTGGCCGATGTCACAGACGGCGAGAGCGGAGCACTGAAACTCACCGAGTTCAGGCCTGATATCGTCATCACTGACATCTTCCTGCCGGAAAAAGACGGTCTGGAAGTGATTCTCGAGGCGCGCAAGACCAACACCAAGATCAAGGTGATCGCCGTTTCCGGAGGAACGGGCCGGGTCGAGGGTGACGACTACCTGGAGATTGCACAATTGTTCGGCGCCTCCAAGACCTTGCTCAAGCCGGTCAGCAAGCAGGATCTGCTTGACGCCTGTATTGAGGTCAACTCTGACTGAGCATCGGGGACGCCCTCGAAAACATGGGGTGATGACCGCCCATGAGGCAGCTCTACTACTTCAACGGCTTCAACTCAGCGATTCCCGATACGATCGAACCCGGTTCAAAACTGGATGAGACCCGGCAGTTCTGCGCGCGGGAGGGTTTGGAATTCAAGCCGGTCAGCATCGATTACCGTAAGGCCACCGAGCAGCGTGAGGAAATCCTGGACAGCCTGCCCAGGACACTTCAAACCCTGGTATTCACCGGCACCTCGATGGGCGGTTGGTTCAGCCGCATCATGCAGATCTCAGCCGTGCTGCCCGGGCGCGAAACCTTCGCCGTTGCGTTCAACCCTGTCGCCTGGGTGGAAAAAATGCGAACGCACGAGGGGGCCCAGTACAATTTCGTCACGGGCGAGCGCTATCACTGGGGGCCAGAGGATTCGCGCCAGCTGTGCCGGCTGGAGGCGTCCGTGGCATTCGATACCGACTTGCCCTTTTGGGTATTCTGCGACAAGGGTGATGAACTCATCGACTGGCGTGAAAGCCAGCGGCGCTTCGCCTCCATCGCCCGCTTCCACGCCTTCGAGGGCGGTGAGCACCGGTTCACCCACGCGCGTGAGGCATGGGAAATGGTTGCATTGAGCCGACACTGAGCAGGTGGCAAAACAACGGCGCGCCGGGCATGTCAGAACAAACGCAATGGAGTAACGCCATGAGCCGAACCGTGTTGATTCCCGTTGCCCAGGGCAGCGAAGAAATTGAAGCAGTCACCCTGATCGATTTACTGCGACGGGCCGGCCTCGAAGTGGTGGTAGCCAGCCTGGACGGCGATGTCGTCACCTGCAGCCGAGGTGTTCACCTGGTGCCCGACTGTTCGTTCGATATCGCGCTGGAGCATGAATATGATGCCGTCATACTGCCCGGCGGCCTGCCAGGCGCCGATCACCTGGCCGCGGATGAACGCTTACTGGATCTGCTCCGTGACATGGACCGGCGGCAATTGATGGTCGGCGCCATTTGCGCCGCTCCAAAGGTTTTGAAACGTGCCGGCGTTCTCGAAGGGCGCAAGGCCACGTCCTTTCCCGGTGTTTTGGAAGCAGAGGGGCATGGCAAGGGTTTGAACCAGCCCGTGGTGCGCGATGGCCACATCATGACTTCCCGCGGACCGGGCACGGCCATGGATTTTGCGCTGGCCATCATCGAGGCCTTGCTGGGCCCCGAAACGCGGCAGGCAGTGGAAGCGCCGCTTCAAAGGCAGCCCTGAGGCCTGTCGTGCCGAGAAATGTCATGTGGCTTTATTGCCCGCTGGCGCGGCACCCCAAAAACCGGGGCCCAACCATCGGCACTGTCATCGAAATCTCACGCGACCTAATGTAGCGCGCCTGCGTCTGGCTATGAAATGGCCAAACCAAACAATGGAGATATCTATCATGGGCCGCACCGCACGCTTGTTTACTGCTTTTCTTTTCCTCCTCACCCTCAACGCAGCGGCCCAGGAGGGCATGCCGCCGGCGCCGGACGCCGAGGCCATCGTCGAGAACATCTCCGAAGCGCTGAATGAGGTTTACGTGTTTCCCGAGGTGGCGGAGGCCATGCATGCGCTGATGCAGCAGCGACTGGCGGAGGGTGCCTACCAGGGGCTGGATCTGCCCACGCTCACCCGGCAACTTACCGATGATCTGCAGTCGGTCAGCCAGGATCGTCACCTTCATGTTGACCCGATTGCACGGGAGGACATGGGGCCGGGAGAGGTCATAGACCGCGCGGCGCGTGAAGCGCGATTCCTGGACAACGCGCGACGTACGAACTATGGATTCAGACAGCTCGAAATTCTTCAAGGCAACGTCGGCTACCTCGACTTGCGCAGTTTCTATGATGCAGGCATCGGCGGAGCGACCGCCGTGGCCGCCATGAATTTCCTGGCCTCTGCCGATGCCATCATCATCGACTTGCGCCAAAACGGAGGTGGCTCGCCATCGATGATCCAGCTGATCTCCAGCTACTTTTTTGAGCAGCGCCAGCATCTGAACAGCTTTTATGTGCGGCGCACCGACTCGACGCGGCAGTTCTACACGCAAGAGCATGTGCAGGGCCCGAAAATGACCGACACGCCCATCTGGATTCTGACCAGCGGCCGTACCTTCTCGGCCGCGGAGGAATTCACCTATAACCTGAAAAACATGGAACGCGCGCGCGTGGTTGGAGAGACCACCGGCGGCGGGGCCCACCCGGTGGACAACGTCGACTTTCCGGAACACGGCGTGCGAATGAGCCTGCCCTTCGGGCGGGCGATCAACCCGATAACAGGCACCAACTGGGAGGGCACCGGTGTGGAGCCGCACACCTCCGTGCCCGCCCAGGATGCGCTGGAGGTGGCCCACCGCGAAGCGCTGGAACAACTGGCTGAGACCGCGGACTCACCCGAGCGCAAGTTTCGACTGCAATGGGCGGTTGATGGATTGGCTGCGGCGGGGAACCCACCAGCGCTATCACCCGTGCAAATGGGCGACTATGCGGGCACCTATGGCCCACGGCGTGTTTGGACAGAACAGGGACAGTTGCGCTACCGGCGCGGAGAGGGCCGTGAGATTCGCCTGATTGCGATGGGTGAGGATCTTTTCCGCCTCGAGGGGTTGGATAACTTCCGCATCCGCTTTGAACGCGATGAAGCCGGGCGGGTCGTCACGCTGGTGGGGCTGTACATCGACGGCAGGCAGGAACCGAGCCAGAGGACGGACGGCCAGGCGGTGACGGGTTCAGGAGAACCCGGCCATCAGCGCTAAGCCCATGATCAGGCTTGTTTTTTAATCGAATATTTAATGTTTTCCTGTCAATTTTTACGGTTCATAAACCGGTGAGCCGCGACTAATCTTTACAGCAAGGAAATACCAAAACGGGTGCAAAGGATTGCGGCAACGGAGTGCACCCGGGCGACAAGGAAGTAGGCCATTGGTTTTCCACGCAGGACGCGGATTCAAGTACAGGCCGAAACTCACCTTTCGGACTCCGCAGGACGCAGGTAGCTAGACTCACAACGACAACGTCTTTATGGCCCGCTCATCATAGCGGGCCCTTTTTTTAACCGCCGCCGGCGCCCGGTTTTAATCCCGGCCCCTCGCGGCCGCGATCAGTCGGGTTCAAACACTCGGGTTCAATCACTCGGGTTCGATCACTACGGCTGTACCCACCGCCAACAGTTCGGCCGCGCCCGCCGCCATCACCGAAGTGGTAAAGCGCGTGGCGATGACCGCGTTGGCGCCGAGCTGCTGAGCTTCAGCCGACATGCGGTCCAGGCTTTGTTCACGGCTCTCTGCAATCAGCTTGGCGTATTCGTGAATCTCACCGCCCACGATATTGCGTAAACCGGCCAGTATGTCTTTACCGACATGCCGGGCGCGGACGGTGTTGCCGCGTACCAAACCCAGGGTCCTGACGATGCGGTGGCCTGCCACCGCTTCACTTGTCACTATCAACATCTCAGATCTCCACGTCTTTGTATTTATCGGTCTTCCGCTCGATCAGCCGCTGGCGCAGCACCGAGAACAGCAGCACGGCCAAGCCCCCGTAAACCCCAAAAATGATGAACTTCTCGATGAATGACATGCTGCTGTCGATCATCAGGTGGTACAAGGCGTAAAAACCCGCCACCAACAAGCCGGCGATGAAAAGCAGCCAGCCGATTCCGCGACTGAGTTGTACCGTCGTATCGTTCATGTTTTCCCTCCACTGGTCTTCGCCCAACTCGCTCAATGGCGCGCCGCTGATGCGTTCTCTCAGCGCCCGCAATTCAGCCAGGTCATCACGGCACTGCTCACACCCCGAGCAATGCAGGGTCACACGCTGGCGCTGCTGCTGGGTGAGTTCACCGTCTAAATAGCCCGACAACAGCTCGCCCACGTGTTCCGTTGCCATGTGATTGTCCTTACTCATATCGATTCACTCATACCGAGTCAGCGTTTCTTTCAAATCCATTCTTGCGCGGTGCAGACGGGACATCACCGTTCCGGGCGCCAGGTCGAGCACCGAAGCAATCTCGGCATATGAAAGGTCCATGTAATCACGCAAAACGATGATCTCGCGCCGGTCCGGTGACAACGCCGCCAGGGCCGAGCGGATCGCCTCATCCCGCTGGGCAGCCTCGGCAGACGCTTCCGGCCCGGGGCCGGTGGCCGGCAAGGCGTCAGCCTCGAGCGGCTCAGCTCTGCGCCGGCGCAGCAAATCGATGCAATGGTTGCGCACCAGGCGCATGAACCAGGGTGCCAGGCTTCCCTTTTTCGGGTCATAGCTGCCCGGCCGGCCCAGTACCTTGGCAATGGCTTCCTGGACGGCGTCAGCTGCCTCTTCGGAATTTCCAAGTATCTGGGTGGCCAGCGCGTGCGCGCCGTTGCCCATTTGTGCCAGTTGCTCTCGCATGTCCTGCGTTTTCATGTGACTCAACTCTTATACGCACGGCACAGGGGATTTATTCCCTAGGCCCGGATACCGGCCCTCAGGTTTTGAAGGTGGCAATGTCGCCCAGACGCTCCTTGGTGATCACAGGGACTTGCGCGTCCCTGGAAGGATAGCCCACCGGGATGATCATGTAGGCACGCTCCGTCTTTGGCCGTTCCAGCACCTCGTTGAGGAATTTCATGGGGCTGGGCGTGTGGGTCAGGGTCGCCAGACCGGCCCAATGCAGCGCACCCAGCAAAAAACCGCAGGCAATGCCTACCGATTCGGCGGTGTAGTAGTTCTTGTGCTTCTTGCCCTGCTCGTCGAAGGTGAATTTCTTCAGAAAAACCACGATCAGCCAGGGTGCGTCCTCCAGGAACGGCTTTTGGGCATCGGTGCCCAGGGGCGCCAGCGCCTCCAGCCACTCATCACCGGCACGATGGTCGTAAAACGCGCGCTCTTCTTCCTCGGCCGCTTCTCGTATCTTGCGCTTGAGTTCCCGGTTGGAGATCACGACAAAGTGCCAGGGCTGCATGTTGGCGCCGCTGGGCGCGGAGCCGGCCGTGCGCAAGCAGTTCTCGATCACCTCGCGCGGTACATCGCGGGTGGAAAATTCGCGCACGCTGCGCCGCGTACGCATTTTTTCGAAATACTCCATGGCACGTTGGCGCATTTCCTCGTCGGAATACGGGTCGAACCGCAACGGCTTGAATGCGTCTTCGTGCATGTTTCTGTCTCAACGAACCCTGAAGATGCTCATGATACCTGCCGGGTGATGACGCGCTGAAGCCGATCCAGCAGAAAATCAGCTTGTTCCATGGCAAGGCACATGGGCGTGCGAATTTTAAGGACGTTGCCATGCTTGCCCGCGCTGCCG